>JAJYGY010000071.1 GCA_021790555.1 bacterium | reverse complement strand
AATCTGCTAGGTTTTATTTTAAAAAGGCATAAAAAAAGCTATGCCCCGTTTCACAACGGGGCATAGCTTTGATGACATCGGTGAATTTTAATGCGTTATTTCTTCTTCTTCTTCTTGGCCTTTTTCTTGGTCGCCAATGAAATCCCCCCCTCCCTAAGATGATGTGTGTGTTCTTTCAAACACCGCAATACGTAGTATAGGTATTTTGTTTATATTGTCAATATGAAATTCCGTTTTGTTTGAAGGATATGAATTTCAGAAATTATGGCGGCCGGGTCCGCCTTTTGGCGCAAGTTATCCACAGTGGCAAAAACGCTATGTGTCAAAAATGAAACTAACAAATAAATTAGAATCAGCCCCGGCCCGTGTGGCCGAACCCTCCGGCCTGGCGCGTCGTCGCGTCCAGGCCTTCCCTGGCCTCCCACTGGGCGCGGGCCACGGGCGAGAAGACCAGCTGGGCCACGCGGTCCCCGGGCTGCACCACGAAATCTTCGCCTCCCAGGTTGGCCAGGATGACGCCGACCTCGCCGCGGTAGTCGCTGTCGATGGTGCCCGGGCTGTTGAGCACCGTCACGCCATGCTTCAGGGCCAGGCCGCTGCGCGGGCGCACCTGGGCCTCGAAACCCTCGGGAATGGCCAGGGCCAGGCCCGTGGGGATCAGCCGGCGTCCGCCCGGGGCCAGGGTCCAGGCCTTGTCGATGGCGGCCCGCAGGTCCATGCCGGCGCTGCCGGGCGTGGCGTAGGCGGGCAGCTCCGGGCCGGAGGGATTCAACCTTTGCACCTGCACTCGGATGGTTTCCAAGGGATCTCCTTTCCTGGGGTTCAGGGCCTGGATTTTTCGGACAGCACCGTCAGGATCCTGAGGGGTCCGGGCCCGGGGTTTTGGATGGAATGCCAGTGTCCGTCGCCGGTGAGCAGGGCGTCGCCCACCTTCAACTCCACCCCGCGGTCGTCGTCCTCGGCCAGCCCGGTGCCTTCCAGCACCCAGTAGACCTCCTCGGAGCCGACGTGCTGGTGCCGGCCCACCGAGGCGCCCGGATCCAGGGTGAGCACGTTGAAGGCGGTGAGCGGGGTGGAGAACTCGCCGCGCTGGAAGAACACCTGGGAATGGCCCCTGCCCCTGCCCCCGCGCAGGTTTTCGCCGGCCTGGGGGACGAGATCGGAAAGTCTGCGGATCATGCTGCCTCCTTTTGGAATGCGGTCACTGCCTGAAGACGGCCCTCAGCGTCAGGGGCGGGGCCTGGCCCCGGCGGCCCAGCACGTCGGTGGCGCTGAAGACGAAGGTGTAGTCCCTGTCCGACACGTACTCCTGGCCGCCGTCGCCCCGGCCGTCCCAGGCGATGACGTCGGGCAGCCCGCCCCCGCCCTCGAGCGTGCGGAAGGTCCTGCCGGAAGCGTCCAGCACCTTCAGCTTCCATTCGGCGCAGGCGACGCCGTTGAGGGCGCGCGGGGTGAAGTAGGCCGGCACGTAGACCGTGCCGCCGCCCGGGGCCAGCGAATCCGGCCTGGCCTGGAAGGCCAGCCGGGGGGCGCGGTTGTCCACCCGCAGGGCCAGGGGCGGGGAATACACCACCCCCCCTTCGGCGTAGCGCAGCGACAGCACGGCCTTGTAGGTCCCCTCGGGGGCCGGAAGCCCGGTGGAAAGCGCGCCGTTCCAGGAAAGCTCGCGCGGCGGGGGCCCGTGGCCCTGGAGGCTCCGGACGATGCGGGAGCGCGCGTCGTAGAGGTACAGGGCCCAGGCGCCCACCTTGTCGGGCGCGGTGGCCATCACCCGCATCACCGCCGGCGAATCCGGAGAAAGCGACGACAGGGCCGGCCGGTCCGATGCCAGCCAGGCCGAGGGGCCGCCGAAAAGGTAGCTCAAGGAGGCCCGGCTGGTCAGGCCCAGGTCGCCCAGGGGCGTCACCGAAAGGTCCACGCGCCAGGGGCTCAGGTCCACCCCCAGGCCCGCGGACCAGGGGTTGAAAAGGCCGTCCTCGCGCCAGCCCACGCGCGGGTAAAAGGTGCCGGCCAGCTCGGCCTCCAGGCCCAGGGCCAGGACCGGGCTGTTGTCGAAAGGCAGGTCGACCTCGGCCAGGGCGTGGACCCGGTCCCGGAAAAGGGACTGGGACAGGCCGGCGCGCAGCAGGGTGGGCAGGGAGAAGGCCTGGTCCTGGAGCTTGACCGGCGTGCCCAGGTTCTGCAGGGCCAGGCCGGCCTGAAGCCCGGCCAGGGGCGTGCGCAGGATGGCGCCGAAGTCGAAGGCCACGCTGAAGGCGTCCTGACCGGCCAGGTCCTGGTTGAGCACCTTGAAACCGGCCCCTCCCAGCAGCTGGGGCGCCAGGGCCTGGGAATAGAAGAAGGCGGCTTCCAGGTCGAAGGGGCTGAAGGTGTCCAGACCCACGTAGTTGCGCGAGGGATCGGAGGTCTGGGCCACCTGGATGGTGCGCTCCATGGGGGGCGTCACCAGGGCGTCCAGGCTGGAGCCCACCGCGCCCAGGCTGCCCAGCGGGAAGACCCCGTTGAGGCTTTCGTAGGTGAGGCCCTGGAACCACTGCACGTGGGTGCCCTGGACCTCCCCCTGAAGCATCTGCGACATGCCGGCGGGGTTGAAGGAAAGGCCGCTGGCGTCGTCCGCCAGCGCCACCACGGCGTCCCCCAGGGCCGCCGAACGGGCGCCCGAGCCCAGCTTCAGGAAGGCGGCGGCGGTGGTGCCCACGCTTTCGGACCCGGCGCGCAGGGCGCGCCAGGGAAGGCAGAGGGCCGCGGCCAGGAGGGCGGCGATGAGGCGAGGATGGTCCATGGGTTTGTCCCGAAAGTCCCGGAGTCCCGGCCCTTCGACTGGGCCCGAGGGGGCGGCGTCCGCCCCAGGACCCCCGGAATTCCCCTATATCCCCAGCCGCAGGGCCCAGACCCGCCAGATGGCCTCGCGCACGATGCGGGGGCTCATCTTGCTGCTTCCGGAGGTGCGGTCGATGAAGATGATGGGGACCTCGGCGAAGCGGAAGCCGCGCCGGTGGGCCTTGTAGTTCATCTCTATCTGGAAGGAATAGCCGTCCGAGCGGACCTTGTCCAGGCCGATGGATTCCAGGGCCCGGCGGCGGAAGGCCTTGAAGCCCCCGGTGCAGTCGGAGAGCGGCAGGCCGGTGACCAGGCGCACGTAGAGGCTGGCGCCGGTGGAAAGGAACAGCCGCGAGAGGGGCCAGTTGACCACGCTCACCCGGCCTCCCTGGTAGCGGGTGCCCACCACCACGTCGGCGGTCTGAAGGGCCTTCAGAAAATCCGGCAGGTACTTGGGGTCGTGGGACCAGTCCGCGTCCATCTGCAGCAGCAGGCCGTATCCGCGTTTCAGGCCCCAGCCGAAGCCCTCCACATAGGCGCTGCCCAGCCCGCCCTTGCCCCGGCGGTGGAGCACGTGGACCCGGCCGGGGAAACGCCGCCGGAGGCGCTCGGCCTCGTCGCCGGTTCCGTCGGGCGAGGCGTCGTCCACGACCAGCACCTCGAGGCGCCGGTCGCGGGCCAGCACCTGGGGCACCAGGCCGGCGATGTTTCCACGTTCGTTGTAGGTGGGGATGACCACCAGGGCTTTTCGGGAAAGGTTCGGCATCGAACAGGGCTCCTTAGGCGCCTCGCGGGAAGCCGCGGCAAACACGGTCCTTTCGGTGTAAATCGGCCTTCCCGCCGGGTCAAGCCGTTTCCGGGGACTCCCTCCAGGCCTTCCAGGCCAGGCCCAGGGCCAGCAGAAGGCCCAGGCCGGCCAGGCCCAGCCCGGCCTGGAAGGGGGCGGATTCGAAGGCGAAGCGCACCCGGTGCCCGCCGGCGGGCAGGGCGATGGCCTGCAGCGCGCCGTCGGCCTGAAGCACGGGTGTTTCACGGCCGTCCACCCAGGCCTTCCATCCTGGATACCAGGACTGCGACACCACCAGGTAGGCGTTTTGGCCGGCCGTGACCCGCAGGTCGAAGGAATCGCTGCCGCGGCTCAGCCATTCCACGCCGCCCTTGGCGCCCGGGACCGCCGCGAAGCCGGAAGGATGCACCAGGATGACGTCCCTGCCCGGATCGAAATCCGGCCGCGCCAGCATGGCGTAGGCCTGGTCCGGATCGCCGGCCGACAGGACCCGGCCCGCCAGGAAGGCGCGGGGCAGGGCGTCCTCGTTTTCGTACACGAAGCCGCCGTCCTGGCCGACCAGCTTCAGGCCCGGGGCGTTGAGGGGCTGCCGTTCCAGGATGTAGCGGACGTTCAGCAGCCTCAGTTCTCGCCGGACATGGCCTTTCATGGCCTCGCGCAGGGATTCGGCGCTCTGCATGGACATACCGTGGTAGCCCTGGATGGACTCCATTCCGAAGTCGGCCCACTGGTTGATGTGGAACAGGCCGGCCGGATCGAGAAACCGGGTGGGCTGGGGCGCCTGGGGGTCCGGGAGGTCCTTCAGGAAGGCCGGCCGCGCCAGCACCTGGTCCGGGTCGGCGAAGGTGATGAAGCGCGCGTGCATCTGCGAGACGTCCCACAGGTGGAAGGCCACCAGGCCGGCCAGGGCCAGGGCCGCGGCCAGGGGCTTGCGGGGCAGACGCGGGAGGAGGAAAAAGCCCGCTCCCAGGGCCAGGGCCGTGCCCAGGGCCCGCAGGGCCGAGGAGGAGGCCAGGGCCTGGACGGCCCGGCGGGCCTGCTCCAGGCCCCCCAGGGCGGGGGCGGCCTTGGGGGCGGCGGCGGCGGCCCAGGCCTGCGCGCCGGCCAGGCAGAAGGCCGAGGCCAGCAGGGCCAGGCCGCAGAAGGCCAGGGCGCCCCGCCTGGCCCGCGCCCCCTCGCGGGGGTCGAGGAGCGCGTCCAGGCCCAGTCCCGCCAGCACGCACACCGAAAAGGTCAGCAGGCAGAGGAAGCGCGTCCAGGACCGGAACCCGGAGTACACGGGCAGGTGGAAGAACACGCGGCTCAAGGGCGTGTCGTGCCCCAGGGCGATGACGAAGGAGGCCAGGGCCAGGCCGGCGAAGAAGCGGTGGGGTCCGCGCTTCTGGCGGAACCCGGCGGCCAGGGCGGCGAAGGCCAGGGCCCAGGGAACCAGGCCCATGTATTCCGAGGTGAGGTTGAATTCCCAGCGCCCGCAGTAGGT
This sequence comes from bacterium, assembly GCA_021790555.1. Classification (GTDB taxonomy): domain Bacteria; phylum Oederibacteriota; class JAJYGY01; order JAJYGY01; family JAJYGY01; genus JAJYGY01. The sequence goes on along the minus strand of JAJYGY010000071.1, from coordinate 22,276 downwards.
GGGCGAGGCCCAGCCGAAGAAGCCCGGCACGATCCACTGCAGGGATTCGGCCGGGGGGAAGGACCAGGAGCCGAAATCCTTGAAGGAGAAGTCGTGGCGCAGGGAATACCCGAGGTAGCGCAGCGTGGGCAGGAGCTGGGGGGCCGAGAGCAGCGTGCACAGCAGGGCCATCAGACCCAGGCCCAGGGCGAGGCGGGCCCAGGGCCGGCGGTGCCAGGGGCCCACCGGGGCGGCGGCGCGCCCGAGCATGCCCTCCCTCCAGGCCAGCCAGGCCGTGAAGGCCGCCAGGGCCAGGATGTCGTAGGCGAAGATCTGCATGCCCACCCCCAGGATCTGCAGGGCCAGGGCGGCGCCGGTCAGCCCGAACCCCCCGTACCAGCGCCAGGCCCTGGCGGAGGAAAAGGCCAGCTGGATGCCGAAGAAGGTCCAGGGGATGAGGGCGATGGCGATGACGTTGTTGGTGTGGCCGGCGAACAGCAGAGAGACCTGGGTGCCGGAACAGGCGAAGGCCAGCCCTGAAACCAGGGAGGCTCCGCCCCTCAGGCCCAGGCGGCGGCAGAAAAGGTAGGTTCCCAGGCCCGAGAGGACGACCTGCAGGAAGGCGTCGTAGCCGAAGATGAAGGGCACCGGCACGCCGGCCAGGGCGTAGAGCAGGAAGCTGGGGTAGAGGAAGTTGTTCATCGAGGCCAGGCCGGGCATGCCGCAGAACAGCTCGGGCATCCACAGGGGCCACTGGCCCCGCGCCAGGGCCCGCCGGGCCGAGAACTGCAGGGGCATGCCCAGGCTGAGCTGGTCGGAGCCCCACAGCATCCTGCCTCCGGCCAGGCAGGGCCAGAACATCCAGGCCGAGACCGCCACGAAAAGGGACAGGGCCAGCAGGAAGGCCGCGCGGCCGGAAAGGCGCCAGGGCGCGGGGGAAGGGGGTTTAGGCGGGACGGGCATCCTGCTCCGGAAAAGGGTCCGTTCCGGGCCGCGCCGGGACGGGAGAAGGGTCGGGCCGGGAATTCAGCGCACCCACACCATGCCCCCGAACTTGACGCTCAGGCGGCTGAAGATGGCGTGGCCCAGCCGGGTGTTGGTGACGAAGCGCATGCCCAGCTGCTTGAACCAGGGCCAGCGGCTCAGGCGGAAGGCCAGGCCGCCCCAGAAGGGGCCCATGCGGTAGCGCAGCACGCTGCGCTCGTAGAGGTCGCGTCCCCGGTCCAGGATCTTCATGCGCTCGTCGCGGGGGAATTCGGGCGTGTCGAAGATGGGCTCGCGCGAGTTGTAGGACAGTTCCGTCAGGTACTTGGGGTAGAGGATGCGGGCGTTGGCCTTCACCCACTCGAAAAGTTCGGTGCCGGGATAGGGGGTGTCGTTGTAGAAGTTGATGAAGCTGGCCGGCAGGCCCTCGGCGAAGCGCAGGCTTTCCTGGGCGTCCTGGTAGGTCTCGGTGGGATGCCCCACGATGAAATTGACCGAGCAGGAGATGCCGGCCTTGTGGGTCAGGCCCACGGCCTTGGTGACCATCTCCTTGGTGAGGCCCTTGCGGATGATCTTGAGGATGCGCGGGCTGCCGGATTCGCAGCCGTAGGAGATGAGCCGGCATCCGGCCCGCTTCATCCAGTCGAGCAGCTCCTCGTTGACGGCGTTGACGCGCATGCCGTTGTAAAGCTCCCAGGTGAGGTCCAGCTTCCGCTCCACGATGAGTCTGCAGATCTCGATGACCCTTGGCGGGTGCAGGTTGAAGACGTCGTCGTTGATCTGGAAGTGGCGCCAGCCCTTGGCGTGCCAGTGCTCCAGCTCGGCCACGGTCTTCTCCGGCGTGCGGGCGCGGAAGGAGCTTCCCATGGACACCGGCACCGAGCAGAAGTTGCACTTGTAGACGCAGCCGCGCTGGGTGATGAAGGGCAGGGCCTTGGACTTGGCGCAGGGGTAGCGCTCCAGCCCGAAGGACTCGTAGTCCGGGTAGGGCAGGGTGTCGATGTCCTCGATCAGGGGGCGGTCGGCGTTCTCGACCAGGTCGGCGCCCCTGCGCCACATCAGGCCCTGGACCTGGGCCAGGTCCGGCTCGGGCCGGGTCAGGGCCCCCAGAAGTTCCAGGGTGGTCAGTTCGCCCTCGTGCTTGACGGCCAGGTCGACGGGGCAGTCCTTGAATACCTGCAGGCGGGACACCGACACGTGGGGCCCTCCCAGGGCCACCGGGGCGCGGGTCAGCGACTTGATCCTCTCCACCAGCGCGTAGACGTGGCGCAGCGAGTAGCTGAAGGCCGTGACCCCCACCAGGTCGTAGTCGTTCTTCAGCAGGGTCTTCAGGCGCTCCGGCCCGTCCATGCGCTCGTCGTAGAGGTCGACATGGACCCCCTTGGACTTCAGGAAGGAGGAGAGGTAGGCAACCCCGGTGTGGGGGTGGCCGGGAATGGCGTTGGTGTCGCCGAAGATGGAGCGCAGGTTCGAAACCGTCAAAAGGACGCTGGGCATGACTCCTCCTGGCCTGGATTCGGGGTGGATTCTAGCACAACCAGGCGGAATTTCGAAACGGGGCGGCTCAGGCCGCCCGGCTCCCCTTGAGCTCCTCCTGGAACCACTGGATGGTCATCTTCAGGCCCTCTTCGAAGGGCACCCTGGGCTGCCAGCCCAGGGCCTTCCTGACCTTGGTGATGTCGGGACGGCGCCGGGCCGGATCGTCCTTGGGAAGGGGCTTGAAGACGATGGGGGAGGAGCTGCCGGTCAGCTTCTTCACCAGGCGGGCCGCCTGGATCATGGTGAATTCCCCGGGGTTGCCGGTGTTGTACACGCAGCCGGCCTGGCCGGGCGAGAACATCACCTTCTGGATGGCCTCCACCAGGTCGGAAACATACTGGAAGCTGCGCGTCTGCCGGCCGGTGCCGTACACGGTGAGCGGCTGGCCGCGCAGGGCCTGCATCACGTAATTGGAGATGACCCGCCCGTCCTTGGGGTCCAGGCGGGGGCCGTAGGTGTTGAAGATGCGGATGACGCGGACGTCCACCTTCCGCTTGCGCCAGAATTCCATGCACAGGGCCTCGGCGTAGCGTTTGGATTCGTCGTAGCAGGCCCGCGGGCCCACCGGGTTGACGTGGCCCCAGTAGTCCTCGGTCTGGGGGTGCTGCTCGGGGTCCCCGTAGACCTCGGACGTGGAGGCCTGCAGGAAGCGGGCCCTGGAGCGCTCGGCCAGCAGCAGCAGCTGGTAGGTGCCTTCGCTCCCCGTGCGCAGGGTGAAGATGGAGTGCTTCTGGTAATGAGGGGGCGAGGCCGGCGAGGCCAGGTTGAAGACAAAATCAACCTTGATTTTGAGCGGATTCTGGATATCGTGTCTGAGGAAACGGAAGCGCCTGCCGGCCCCGGCGATGGCCGGGCCCTGCAGGTTGCGCAGGCGCCCCGAAATGAGGTTGTCGACGCAGACCACGTCGTGGCCGCGCTTGAGCAGGGCCTCGCAAAGGTGCGAACCGATGAAGCCGGCTCCGCCGGCCACCAGGGATTTCATTCAGGACCTCCTTTTGGGTTGGTCCGCGGGAGGGGTCCCGGCGGACGGAAGCTTCAGGCTCTCCGTGATCCATTCCAGGTAGTCGCGGCTGCCCTGCTTGACCGGCAGGGCGAGGACCTCGGGCACGCCGTAGGAGTGGTTCTTCTTGACCGACCGTATCAGGTCCTTGACCCGGGTCTTGAGCGTCTTGGCGACGAGCAGCACCTCCCGGGCGGTCCGCACCTCGCCTTTCCACCGGTAGGTGGACTTAAGCCCGGGCACCTGGTTGACGCAGGCCGCCAGCCTTCCGCCGACCAGCAGGGAGGCCAGCCTGTCCGCCTCCTCCTCGTCCGGGGCGGTGATCAGAACCACGCAATAGGCCATGCGGCCGTCCTTTCCGGCAGAGATTCAGGATTCCGGCCCCAGACTCCGAGGACCGCCCCCCCTTGACCTTCCGCCCAAGATTCCGAGCCCTCTGCCTCAGCCTCGCGGCCTGGGGCCTTCTTGGCGCCTGTCCGTCCCTGCGCGCCGCCGTGTCCCTGCTCAACGGGCCCACCACCCTGGTGTATCCGAGCTTCTGGCACACCCCGTTCGGAATCCACCGCGGCACCCCTGCCCTGCTGAAGCTGTTCCTGGGAGACCAGACGCGTTTCGACGACCCCCAGGGCCTTGCCTGCGCGCACCTGTGGCAGAGCGGGCCGGAGGACGACCAGGTCACGGTGATCGGGGTCAATTCGGGGGCCTCGTGCCTGGTCTACAACCCCAGCATGGAGGGCCTGGCCGTGTACGGGCGGCCCGGCGCCGGCGCCGGCTGCTTCAACCACCCGGTGGGGGTGGCCATGCTCCCCAACGGACGCGTGGCCGTGGCCGACGCCGGCAACAACCGGGTGGCCCTTCTGCTGCTGCGCCAGGACGGGCTGGAATGGCAGAGGGCCCTGGGCGGCCCGGGCTCCGGCGACGGCCAGTTCGAGGACCCCAGCGGGGTTGCCTTCGATTCCCAGGGCCGGCTGTTCGTGGCCGACACCGGAAACAACCGCGTCCAGGTCTTCTCGCCCTCGGGCGACTTCCTCTATTCCTTCGGGTCGGAACCGGGCCAGGGGAGCAGCCTTCAGGCCCCCACGGCCATCGCCGTGACCGACCCGCGCAACCCCTACACCTGCTGCGGCGAATCGGCCCTTTTCGTGGTGGACGACTACCACACCCGCCTGCAGAAGTTCAGCCCGCAGGGCGACCTCCTGGCCGAGGCCGAAGGCGCCGACCTGGGCCGGCTGCTGGTTTACTTCAACAGCCTGGCGCTGGACTACTTCAACAACGTCTGGGTGACCGACAGCAGCAACGACCAGGTGCACAAGTTCACGCGCCAGCTGGTTTACCTGGATTCCTACGGAAGCCCGGGCAAGGGCGACGGCCAGTTCGATTCGCCGCGCGGCATCGCCATCAACCGGCACTACGGCCAGGTATTCGTGGTGGAGGCCGACTCCTCGCAGTACTTCTGGATCGGCGCGGACCTGAAGAACCTGGCGCTTTCGAGGCAGGCCCAGAGCGACGGCACGGGCCTGCTCCGCATCGACTTCACCCTCACCGAAAGGGCCAAGGTGGAGGCCGACATCCTGGACGACCAGGGGGGCCTGGTCTTTCCGGTTTTCCGGGGGCAGATGGAGGAAGGGGAGCAGTCCCTGTACTGGGACGGCCGGGACCAGAAGGGGGCCCTGGCCTCGCCCGGGGCCTACCGGATCTCCATCCGGGTGGAGGCCACCTATTCCTCGGCCGGCTACTTCGCCAAGCGGGTGACCAAGCGCTTCTACATCAAATAGCCCGTCTTAGATCAGCTTCCCCATCATTTTCTCGGTGGTGTCGCGCAGGCGGTTGGACAGCACCAGGAGCAGCTCGTCCTGGAGCTTGATGGCCACCTCGGGATGCCGCGCCTTCAGTTCCAGGTAGTGGTCGCGGCTGAGGGCCAGGACCTCGCAGTCCAGGGCCGCGCGCACGTTGGCCGAGCGGGGCTTGCCCTCGATGAGGGCCATCTCCCCCACCATGCCTCCGGGCCGGATCTCGGCGATCCTCAGGTCCCCCAGGAAGTCCTTCTTGAAGATCTCCAGCAGGCCCTCGCGCAGCAGGTAGAGCTCCTCCCCGGCCTCGCCCTCGGCGAAGAGCGCCTGGCCGGCCCGCAGGCTCCTGGCCTGGCACAGGGAGGCGAGGCTCTCGAAATCCCGGTCGTTGAGCCAGCCGAAGGCCTGGCCGGATCCGCCATCCGCCCCGGCGCGGCCGCGCGCGGCGGGCCGGGCGACGGGAGGCGCGGGCGGGCGGCCCGAGGCCAGCAGGGACTCCACCTTGCGGGTGAGTTCCCGCAGCTGTTTCAACAGGGCCTGGGTGTCCCCGCCCGGGGATTTCCTCTTTTGGGGGGCGCTGGCGCTGCGTTTCATGGCACTCCTCACGGCGGATCGGTTGGGCCGCCCCAGGGGGGCCGCGCAGCCAAGTTTACCACAAGAGGCCGGCTTTCAAACTCGAATAAGCGGGGAAGCGGGGAGGCTCAGTCGGAACCGAAGGTGTAGGTGAGGGTGATGCGGTGGGTCAGGCCCAGGTCGCCGTAGGGGACCAGGGCGTAGTCCAGCTGGTAGGAATGCCAGCCCAGCCCCAGCCCGACGCTGGCGCCCGCCAGGAGGCCCAGGGCGTTCTGCGGCCCGATGAGGTAGCCGGCCCGCAGCGTGGCCAGGAAGGGGTCGGCCCTCCAGGTGTACTCACCGCCCACGCTGACCTCGCTGAAGTAGTCCAGGGGCTGGTAGGAATAGTCGGCCTCCAGGTTCAGGCGCGGGGCCGGGGTCCAGGCCAGGCCTCCCTTGAGGGTCCAGGGGAGCAGGGCCAGGGAGCTGCCCAGGGACAGGGGCGTTCCCACGTTGAACATGCCCAGGCCCAGCCGCAGGGGCTGGTTGAGGAAGTGCAGGTACTGCATGCCGAAGTCGAAGCCCGAGCCCATGGAAAAGGCGCTGGCGTAGCCCTGGCGGATGATCTTGTAGGTCATCCCCAGGGAGAGGTCGTCGGTGACGCTCATGGCGTAGGCGGCCTGGGCGGAGAAGTCGAAGTCGGTGAAGCTGGGGCCGGGGTTGCCCCAGTTGTCGCGGCTGATGTCCGTGGCGTAGAGGTAGCTCAGGCCCAGGCCGAAGGCCGAATTGAGGTTGTAGAGCGGCTGGCCGTACTGCACGGCCTCGTCGTTGACGCCCTGGAACCAGGAAAGATGGTCGAAGCTGGCCTGGATGTCGCGCAGCTGGGTCAGGCCGGCCGGGTTCCAGTACAGCGAGTCGGCCCCCTTGGCCAGGGCCAGGTAGGCCCCGCCCATGGCGGCAGGACGCGCGCCCAGCCCCAGCTTGAACGACGTGCCCGAGGTGGCGGCCGAGCCGTAGTTTCCGTCGGCCAGCAGGCCGGCCGGACCGGCCAGGAGCCCCAACAGGCAGGCGATCAGAAGTCGATGAAGCGGTGATTTCAAGGTTCCACCCATGCTGAACGGCGCCTCAGTGCAGCACCGTGAACTTTCCGACCCAGGTGTGGTTGTCGCCCTTGACCCGGTAGAAGTAGAGGCCCCCGCTGACCTGGCGGCCGTAGTCGTCCCTGCCGTTCCACACGGCCCACCCCTGCTGGTCCTGGATGGCGCTGCCGGGCAGCGTGGCCACGGGCTCGCCCACCAGGTTGTAGACCTGCAGGTGCACGTTGGTGTCCGGAGGGAAGCGGAAGGTCACCTTGTCGTAGTCGCGCAGGTCGAAGGGATTGGGGTAGCTGTAGCAGCCGCTGGAGATGGACGGCCCCAGGGGCGTCTCGGTGAAGGTCGGCGTCACGGTCGGCGTGTTGGTGGACGTGGGGGAGATCGTGAAGGTGGGCGAGATCGTGGGCGAGGCGGAGAAGGTCGGGGTGATGGTCGGCGTCGGCGCGATGATGGCGATGGTCGGCTGGACCGCCAGGGCGTAGGCGCTGGACGGGTCCGTGCTGAAGGCGTTGCTGGAAACCAGGAAGCTGGCCGTGGGCGTCACCGCGCTCAAGGTGAAGCCGCCGGGGTTGAAGCCGTACCAGAACATCAGGGAAGTGTAGGGGGCCAGGGGGTCCAGGATCCGCACGGTGACGTCCAGGCCCGAATAGCTGTAGCTGAGGCGGGGCTGGGCCGTGTTGGTGGGGGAGAGGTAGAAGCTGTTCTGGCTGGGGACCCCGAAGCCGTAGGGGAAGGTGAAATTCACCACTCCACCCGTGGAGGAGACGCCGTCCGCGCCCGTCACGTAGGAGAGGACCAGGGTGTTGTTCTGGGTGCCGGTGATCAGGGTGTCCGGGTTGGTCGTGTAGCTGCCTTCGCCCGCGCCGGCCTGGGCCGAGGGCGTGGCCGTGGGGGAGACCGTGATGGTGGGCGAGGCCGAAAAGCTCGGGGTCTGGGTCGCGCTGGGGCTGGCCGTCTGGGTCGAAGTCGGGGTGAAGGTGGGGGTGTCCGCCCACGCCCCGGCTTGGACCGTCCAGAAGGCCGCCAGGCACAACGCCGTCAGTGCGGGTTTGCTGAATTTCAAAACATCTCCTCGCGCCAAAATGCCGCGAAATCGCCGCAAAAGCGGGAAAGCCGGCAAAAAACAATGGCGTTGACTATAGGCAGGCCGGCTGGCAAAGTCAAGCGGTGTTTGGACCCGGCCATGGGGGAAAGGGGTCCTCGTCCGCTAAAATCGGACAAAATAGTTGACAGAAAAAGATTGCAATTCACTTGATTTAGGATAAGATTTTAATGGATCAGTCGAAAAGTCACTTCTTTACGACGTGCGCGGGACCAAGGAGGTTTCCATGAAAGTCATGATTTCTTATCCGCCCATTCCCAGCGAAAAGGGCGTGCCCTTGATCTCGCAGAACCGGCAGTTCCAGTGGTTCAACCGGCCCACCTTCATCTACCCCGTGGTGCCGGCCTACGCCGCCAGCCTGCTTAAGGAGCGGGGCTACGACGTGGTCTGGGGCGACGGCGTGGCCATGCAGATGGGCACCGACGACTTCAAGCTCTTTTTCGACCGCGAAAAGCCGGACCTGATCGCCATCGAAGCCAAGACCCCGGTCATCAAGTTCTACTGGGAATGGGTGTCGGCCCTGAAGAAACTGCGTCCCGGCTGCGTCACGGTGCTGATGGGCGACCACGTCACGGCCTTTCCCGAGGAGGCCTTCGAACACTGCCCGGTGGATTTCGTGGTCACGGGCGGCGATTTCGACTGGTCGCTGCTCAACCTGGCCAACCACCTCTCCAAGGGCGAGGCCCTGGAGGGCGGGGTCTACTGGAAGGACCCCAAGGAGGGGGTGGTGAGGAACTCCGGCACCTTCAAGCTGGAGAAGAACCTGAACGACAACCCCTTCATCGACCGCGAGCTGACGCGCTGGGAGCTGTACTCCACCGAGAACGGAAACTTCAAGTACACCCCGGGAACCTACCAGATGGCCGGGCGCGACTGCTGGTGGGGCAAGTGCACCTTCTGCTCCTGGACCACCACCTTCAACAACTTCCGCAGCGTCACGCCCGAGAGGCACCTGGACGAGGTGGAGATGCTGGTGAAGCGCTACGGCGTGCGCGAGATCTTCGACGATTCGGGCACCTTCCCGGCGGGCGGCTGGCTGCGCAAGTTCTGCCAGGGCCTCATCGACCGGGGCCTGCACAAGAAGGTGGTCTACGGCTGCAACATGAAGCCGGGCATCCTCAAGCAGGAGCACTGGGACCTGATGGGCAAGGCCAACTTCCGCTTCGTGCTCTTCGGGGTGGAATCGGCCAACCAGCAGACCCTGGACCGGCTGCTGAAGGGCGGCACGGTGGAGGAGATCGAGGACACCATGCGCATGGCCAAGAAGGCCGGCCTGCAGCCCCACGTGACCTGCATGGTGGGCTACCCCTGGGAGACCAAGCGGGACGCCGAGAACACCATCAACCTCACCAAGGGACTTTTCGAGAAGGGCTACATCGACACCCTGCAGGCCACCATCGTCATCCCCTATCCCGGCACGCCCCTGTACCGGGAGGCCAAGGAGAAGGGATGGCTGCTCACCGAGGACTACAACCGCTTCGACATGCGCGAGCCGGTGATGAAGCTGATGGAGGGGGTGAAGTACGAGGAGATCCTCAAGCTCACCCAGGGCATCTACAAGTCCTTCCTGACCCCGCGCTTCGTGCTGCGCAAGCTGGCCAGCATCCGCAACCTGGAGGACGTCAAGTTCCTGGCCATGGCGGCCGGAAGGGTGATCGGGCACCTGACCGACTTCAGCGTCAAGCAGCCCAAGCAGGAGGCCCTGAAGATCTGACGGCGGCCCCGGAATGGACACGAGGGCGCCTCCCGGGGCGCCCTTTTTTGTTGGGGGAAGGATGGAAAAGGTCCTGGTCACCGGCGCGTCCGGGCATCTCGGGGGCGCGGTGGCGCGAAAGCTGCTGGCGCGCGGGGTGTCCGTGCGCGCCCTGGTGCGCCCTTCGTCCAGCCTGGCAGGTCTGAAGGACGCGTCGGGAAACCTGCTGCCGGGCCTGGAACCGGCCTTGGGCGACGTGCTGGACAGGGAGACTTTCGGCGCCGCGATGCGGGGCTGCGCCACGGTCTTCCACCTGGCCGCGGTCTTCAAGACCCGACAGGTGGACGAGGCCCTGATGGAGCGCACGGCCCTTGAGGGCACGCGCAACCTGATGGAACTTGCGGCCGGGCAGGAGCCCAGGCCCAGGATCGTATACACCAGCTCGGTGGCGGCCATGGGCTGCAGCCGCCGAAGCGACCAGGTGCTGGACGAGGCCGCCTGGAACCAGGCGCCCATCGACGCCTACGTGGCTTCCAAGGCCGGGAGCGAGCGCCTGGCCTGGGACCTGGCCGCCGGGTCGGGTCTCTGGATGGTGGCGGTGAACCCGGGCACGGTGCTGGGGGCGGGGGACTACACGCCCACGCCCTCCAACGCCTTCATCCTGCTGGCCATGAAAAAGGGCACCCCGGTGTACTTCGACGGCGGGCACAGCTACACGGACGTGGAGGACGTGGCCGAAGGCCACCTGCTGGCCTGGGAGAAGGGACGTCCCGGGCAGCGCTACATCCTGGCCGGCGAGAACGTCTCCATGCGCGACACCCTGGAGCGGATCGCCCGGCTGACGGGCGGGCGCCGGCCCCTTTTCAAGATCGGGCACGCCTTCGTGTCCGTGGCCGGGCTGGGCTTCGAGGCCCTCTCCGGCGTCACCGGCAAGCCTCCCCTGTTCACCCGGGCGAAGGCCCACCAGCTCATCGATTACTACGGCTATTTTTCGTCGGACAAGGCGCGCCGGGAGCTGGGCTACCGCTTCCGGGGTTTCGACGAGATTTTGGGGAGGGCCCGGGACTGGTACAGGGAGAGGGGGTGGCTGTAGGAGGTTACTGGCAGACTTCCCGGCGGTGGCCGATCTTCACGACCACGACGGTCTTGCCTGGATCGTCGATTTCGTAGACCAGGCGCCGGGCTTCAGGCCCGCCTTTCCACCCAGGCGCGGTGGATCTCCCCGAAGATGTCCTTCAGGCTCTTGGTCAGGCCCCAGGAAGGATAGTGCTGCTTCATCTTGGTCAGGTCGCTGATGTAGCAGATGTGGTCGCCCTCGCGGTTCCTGTCCACGTATTCATACACCATTTTCTTCCCCGACACCTCCTCGGCCATGCGGAAGGCCTCCCAGATGGAGCAGCTGTTGTCCCTGCCGCCGCCCAGGTTGTAGACCTCGCCGCTGCGGGGGGCCATCAAAAAGGCGTGGATGAAGCGGGCCACGTCCAGGGCGTGGATGTTGTCGCGCACCTGCTTGCCCTTGTAGCCGTAGACGGTGTACTTTTTCCCCTCCAGGTTGCACTTCACCAGGTAGCTCAAGAACCCGTGCAGCTCCACGCCGGAATGGTTGGGGCCTGTCAGGCAGCCCCCGCGCAGGCAGCAGGTCTTCATGCCGAAGTAGCGTCCGTATTCCTGCACCATCACGTCGGCCGCCACCTTGGAGGCGCCGAAAAGGGAGTGCTTGGACCGGTCGATGCGCATGTCCTCGCGGATGCCGCCGAAATCGCCGGGCTGGGCGTATTCCCAGCGCGTCTCCAGCTCCTTCAGGGGAAGCTCGTTGGGGGCGTCGCCGTAGACCTTGTTGGTGGACATGTAGACGAAGGGCGAATCCGGGCAGAAGCGCCGCACGGCCTCCAGCAGGTTGAGGGTGCCGCCTGCGTTGGTGTCGAAGTCCTCGAAGGGCATGCGGGCGGCCAGGTCGTGGGAGGGCTGGGCCGCCGTGTGCACGACCCCGGAGGGCTTCAGTTCCTCGATGAGCTTCAGCACCTGGGCCCGGTCGCGCACGTCCACCTCGTGGTGGACGAACCCCTTCAGCTCGGCCTGCAGGCGGCGCTGGTTCCAGCGGGTGTCCCCGGAGGGCCCGAAGAACAGGGCCCGGTTGTTGTTGTCCACGCCGTGCACCTCCAGGCCCAGGTGGTCCAGGTAGGAGCAGACTTCCGACCCGATCAGGCCCGAGGAACCCGTCACCAGGATCTTTTCCATTCGTTCTCCCGTCTCAATTGAATCCCCGCGCGAAGCCACCAATACGGCGCTTCCCAACCCTGGGGGAATCCGTATAATGCTTCTGCCCTGCGGATCCGGCACCGGCGGGCCGCCGAAACAAGCCCTCGCGCGGCCCGCCCCAGAACACCCTCTTCGGGAGCCCCATGCCCGCGAATTCCATCAACCAGCTCCTGGACCACATGCTCCAGATCGACGCCTCGGACATGCACATCAAGGTGGGCTGCCCCCCCATGTTCCGCGTGCACGGGCACCTGTCTCCCGGCCCCGACATGGCCCCCCTGGGCCCGGAGGACACCCGGGCCCTGGCCCTGTCCATGATCGACCAGGAGCAGCGCGACCAGTTCAACAAGGAAAGGGAGCTGGACTGCTCCTACTCCACCGACAAGGCCCGTTTCCGCGTCAACGTGCTGCTGCAGCGCGGCAACGTCGGCATGGTCATCCGCGTCATCCCCATCCGGGTCAAGAGCCTGGCCGAGCTGGGCCTTCCGCAGATCTGCGCCGACCTGGCCGACAAGCCCCGCGGCATGGTGCTGGTGACAGGGCCCACGGGTTCGGGCAAGTCGACCACCCTGGCGGCCATGGTCAACCACATCAACGAGAACGAGTCCTGCCACATCGTCACCATCGAGGACCCCATCGAGTTCGTGCACCAGGACAAGAAGTCCATCCTGAACCAGCGCGAGGTGGGCGCCGACACCATGTCCTTCGGCGCCGCCCTCAAACGGGTGCTGCGCCAGGACCCCGACGTCATCCTCATCGGCGAGCTGCGCGACATCGAGACCGTGGGCGCGGCCATCACGGCCGCCGAGACCGGCCACCTGGTCTTCGCCACCCTGCACACCACCTCGGCGGCCCAGACCATCGACCGCGTCATCGACGTCTTCCCCGCGCACCAGCAGAACCAGGTGCGCAGCCAGCTGGCCACCGTGCTGGAAGGCGTCATTTCGCAGACCCTGGTGGAAAAGCAGGGCGGCGGCAGGGCCCTGGTGATGGAGGTCCTGGTTTCCACCCCCGCCATCCGCAACCTCATCCGCGAGGGCAAGATCTTCCAGATCCCCTCGGCCATCCAGTCCGGTTCGGCCCAGGGCATGCAGACCCTGGAGATGCACCTGCGCGACCTGGTGCGTTCGCAGACCATCACGCGCGAAACCGCCCTGGCCACCACCTCCGACGCGTCGGCCCTCAACCAGCTGCTGGGCGCGAAATAAACCCTCCCTCCGTCCCGGGGCCCCTCAGAATTCCAGCTCCATTGAAAGCAGGTGCTGGGGCTCGAAACTGGAAAACCCGTCGTAGTACACCGGCTGGTAGGAATAGTCGAAGTGGAAGACCAGCGGGGCCTGTTCCAGGCGGATGCCCAGCCCGGCCGTGAAGCCCCCCAGGCTCTGGGCGTTCTCCAGGATGTAGCCGGCCCGCAGGGCCAGGATGCCCGCCAGGGTGTCCTCGATGCCGCCGTGCATGCGCGGGTCGCCGTCGAAGGGATATTCGAAGTCGCCCGCCGCCCTCAGCTGGTTGTTCCTGGAGATGCTCAGCTCCTTGGCCAGGCCGGCCATGGCCTCGGCCGGAAGCGGGTCTGCCACGCTGATGAACTGGATGGGCGGCCCCAGGTTGGCCACGGCCAGGCCGCCCTCGATTCCCCCTCCCAGGTCCTTTTTGATCCCCGCGTCCAGGGCGCCGGTGTAGGCGTCGTAGCTGGCCAGGTGGCTGCGCAGGAACTTGAGCGTGACGCCGGCGGACAGGTCCGAGTAGGAAGGCGGAATCCACTGGGGGAAGAAGCGCGCCGGATGGTCGGCGTAGCTGACCGTGAAAAGCGCGTCGTAGGCCGAGACGGCGGAATCCACGGCGCCGGGGTTGTTGATGTCGGGCATGTGGCGGTAGGTGACGCTGGCCGCCAGCGCCCCGAAGGGAAAGTGCTGTCCCCAGCTCAAGTACTCGTACTGCACCTGGGCGATGGCCGCCTCGTGCAGCACGCTGACGGCCGGCTTCTGGAGGTCGGCCAGGCCGGCCGGGTTGTACTGGATGGAGAGCAGGTCGTCGCCCAGGGCCACGTAGGTCTGCCCCATGGCCGAGGCGCGGGTGCCGACCCGGGCCAGGAGGATGTCGGCCCCGGTCGTTCCGTTGGCCAACAGGAGCCGCGGACAGACCAGCAGCAGTCCCGCCCAGGCCCAGATCCTCGATTGGGGACTCTCAGATCCCATAGCCTTCCCGGCCCCACTTGAAGTAGTACCCGAACAGCTCCCGGAAGGCCCGCGCGATGACGCGCAGCTTGGCCCCGGTCTGCACCCCGGCGCGGCGGGGGTAATGGCTCACACCCTTCTCCACGATCTTAAACCCGTTTTTCTGCGCTTTCACCAGCAATTCCGTGGAGATCATGGCCCCCGTGGTCTCCAGGCGCATCTTCTCAAAGACGCGCCGGCGCACCAGCTTGAAGGCGCAGTCGATGTCGCGCACCCCGCGCAGGCCGAAAAGCGCCTTCACCAGGCTGCCCCAGGCCCAGGCGTTGAGCTTGCGCTGCAGGGCGTCGGCGCGCTTGACGCGGTAACCCACCACCAGGTCATGGTCCCCGGCCAGGGGAAGGAACTGGGCCAGCTCGCCGACGTCGAACTGGCCGTCCCCGTCGGTGAAGAAGATCCATTCGTGGCGGGCGGCCGCGAAGCCGGACTTCACCGCGGCCCCGTAGCCCTGGTTGACCCGGTGGTCCACCAGGCGGATGCGGGGATCGCGGCGGGAAAGGCGGCGGGCCACCTCGGCCGTGCGGTCCCGGCTGCCGTCGTTGACCACGATGACCTCCCAGCGGCGGGCCAGCTTCTTGAGCACCGCGGCGGTCCTCAGGGCCAGGGCCTCGATGTTGGCCTCCTCGTTGTAGGCCGGAAAAAAGGCCGAGATGTCGGGCTTGCGGTTTCCTCGCTTTGCGGCCATGGTTCTCCCTGGTAGGTGCGGTTCCGGTTTCAATCCTCGGCCGCGTCGTCCATCATCATCCCGGCCACTTTGGAACCCAGGCCGATGGAATAGCTCATGCCCCGGTCCTCGGGATAGATCTGAGTCATGTTGCAGAGGTACAGCCCCTTCACCGGCAGCCGGTGCGGCGGCACACGGGAACCGTGCCCCACCGTGATGATGGGCTGGGTGTAGCGGGCCCGCATCACCCGCGAGCGGATCAGCTGGGAGCCGTCGAAGGAGGGGAAGACCCGCTTCAGGTGCCCCAAAAAATCCTCCATCACCGCGTCGTCGGGAAGCCGGTAGAAGGGGTCCTCGGGATCCAGGTACTTGGCCAGGTAGAGGACCGTCTCGCCGCGGTAGTTTTCGCTGGAAATCATGCGGGTCTGCTCGATGACGGCCAGGAAGGGGATGGTGGTGTCCAGCACGCTGACCCAGTAGTGGGGGCTGAGGCCCCGCTTCAGCTCCAGGATGGCGACGCAGGAGCCGTAGTAGCGGAACGACTTCAGCCGGTCGGTCAGGCCGGCGGGAAGGGCCTCCCCGGCGATTTCCAGCAGCTGCGGAGTGGCGCAGGTGACCAGCACCCGGTCGAAATCCCCGGTCCCCTCCCGGGTCTCCAGGCCCCGCACCCGGCCTTCCCCCACCACCAGGCGCTTGACGGCCAGGCCGGGCCTGAGGTCCACCCCCAGGCCCTTCAGGCGCGCCTCCAGGGCCTCCACCAGCACCCGCACGCTGCCGTCCAGGTAGCCCAGCTTGTTGGCCGGCGTCCCCTTTTTGCTGGGCCCCTTGCGCGAATGCACGCGGCCGTAGATCCAGGACATGCAAATCGACTCGGCGTGGGCCCCGAATTTGGCCTTCAAAAGGGGTTCCCAGAAAACCCGGTAGCTGTCCGCCCCCATGTGGGAGGTGATCCAGTCCCGCGCGGTCACCTGCTCCAGCGCGCGGTAGTCCTTCAGGCGGGTCAGGTAGAAGGCGGCCGCCCCCAGCCTCAGCCTCTGCCACAGGGGAACGGGGGAGAACCGCAGGATCTCCAGGGGGGAGGCGAAGGGATAGAAGCGCCCCTGATACCAGTTGCCCGTGTCGTCCTTGTACCACTTCAACCGGTCCCAGAGGCCCAGTCGCTCGATCAGGCCGAGAATGTCCAGGTCGGTGGAGAAGATGTGGTGGTAGAAGCGCTCCAACTGCGCGCCCGCCACCTCCACCGTGGAGGCCAGGCCCCCGAACTGGGGATATTTCTCGAAAACCGAAACGCGGTGCCCGGCCTCGGCCAGCTCCAGGGCCGCGGTCAGTCCCGCCATGCCTCCGCCCACGATCCCAATCCTCATCCGGACTCCTCAATAAGTCTCTTCGTCCCCGTCCGACAGGTTGGTGGAGGGGACGACCTCGGCAAGGTACCACTTGACCAGCTCGGGTGGATAGCCTTTTTTTTCGAAGGCGGCCTCGATGGCCTGGAGGGTCTGCGAGATCAGGAAGCCCTTGGCGCGGACCCCCAGGCCCAGCTCGATGGCGATGAAGCGCATCTCCATCAGGTCGTGCAGGGCCCTTTGCGCCGCCTCGGCGCGCCCTTCCTGGGGCAGGGCGTGGAGGTTGCGGGCCAGGCGCTCCTCGTCCAGGGCCCCGTCGGCGCGCAGCTGGCCCCGGAAGTCCTGGGCGGCCCGGTTGAAGACCTGGGCCTGGGCCTTGAGGATCTTTTCAAGGGTCTTCATCATCAGGCTGCGGGCCGCCTTGGTGCCGATCTTGTCGGCCACCCGCCGGGTCAGCTCCAGGCGGGTCTCCTCGAACATCCGTGCCAGGGCCTGGCAGGCGGGGATATCCAGCGCGGGACCCGGGGCGGACTCCGGGGCCTGCGCGGCCGGCCGGGCGTGCTGCAGCCGCGGCATGCCGCCCGAGGCCATGCGCGCCTTCACCGACTGCAGGTATTCCCGGAAATGGCGCTCCTTTTCACCGTCGTCCAGGGCCTCGGCCAGCCCGGTGCCGGGGCCCATCGAAGCCCCTGCCTGGGCGGCCTGGGCCTGTTCCTTGGCCTTCTTGTACTTCTCCACCATGGCCTGGATGCGGGCTTCCTTGTCCTTGTCCCCGGCGCCGTCCTCCTCGCGCTGGCGGGCCTGGGCCTCCTCGGCCTCCAGGGCGCGGCGCTGGGCCTCGTAGCGGGCCGCCATCTCGCGGCGGCGCTCCTCGTCCCCGTCCAGGGCCGCCGGCGGCGCGCCCTGGACGGCCTGGCGCGCCTCCTCGGCCTGCTTCATCTCGTGGCGCTCGATGACGCGGCGCTTGAATTCCTCGTAGCTGGCCGGGTCGAGGGCCGGGGAGGGGGCGGCAGGCCCGGCCGCGGCCTCCACGGGAGGCTTGGCCGCCACGGGGCCCCCGTCCTCCCCGGGGGAATCCTGCCCGCCCCCGAAGAAGATGTCCTGCAGGAAGTCGCCCAGGCCTTCCTTGGACCCGGCCTTGTCGTCCGCCGCGCCGAAGATGTCGAGCAGGTCGTCGGCGTTCAAAAGGATGTCGTCTTCGCCCATGCCTGGTCCTCAGGTCTCGGGCCCGGTCCTGGAAGGGGCGCTACCCCTTCTCCGACAGGGCCTGGCGGAAGGAAAGCCCTTCGCGGCGCAGGTAATAGAAGCCCCACAGGTCGATGGGCACCAGGATGATGGCGTGCACCATCACCATGAAGGTGAGGGCCTTGGCCGTGGGGATGCCGAACAGGCCGGTGGTGGCCATGCCCACGAACTCGAAAAGGCCCAGCCCGCCGGGTGCCGAAGGGAAGATCATGGCCAGGTTGGTCACGCCCATCACCAGGCAGACCTGGCGGATGTTGAGGTCCAGGCCGAAGGTCCAGGCCGTGAAGAGGTAGGTCAGGGCCTCCATGCCCCAGGGCACGAAGTTGAAGAGGAAGACGCCCAGCAGCTCCTTGGCGTTCTTGAGGATGAGCAGGCCGGAGATGAACTTCTCCAGGGCCTGCTTGCCGCCCCGAGAAAAGCGGTCCGGAAACACCACCAGCATTCGGTCGACCACGCGGATGCTGATGTCCTTCCACACGATCAGGCAGAAGCAGGCCAGGAACACGGCCCCGAACACCAGCATGCCCAGGATGCCGGCCAGGTAGACCTTGCCCAGGATCTCCTGCTTGGAAAAGAGGTGGCCGGCCACCTCCAGGGTGCCTCCCGGCGCGGCGGTCCCGCCCGAAAGGGGCAGGAAGGCCAGCAGGCCGAAGACGAAGAAGCACAGGATGGTGAAGCCGTCCAGGATGCGCGAGATCACCACGGCGGCGAAGGAGGTGGTGCGCGAGATGCCCTCCTGCTTTCCCAGCTGGTGGGCGAAGACGAACTCGCCCAGCCTTCCGGGCAGGATGTTGTTGAACATGAAGCCCACGATGAGGGGCGAAAGCACCCTGCGGTAGGAGACGCGCTTGGTGGGCTTGAGGATCTGCGAGACCCGTTCGGCCCGGCTGATGTAGCCGCCCAGGTAGAGGAGCAGGGCGGGCAGCAGGTACAGGTAGTCGGCCTGCTCAAGCGCCAGCAGCACCTTCTCCCAGTCCATGGCGCGCAGGGAGATCCACAGCAGCCAGAGGCAGGCCAGGCTGACCACCAGGCCCCAGAATGTCTTTCCCTTGAACACGAATCGCCCCAAAAATGGAAGGTTCAGGAACGCCGGGCCCGGCGGCCCAGGATCCGGTCGCGGTAGGGGCGGCTGATGACCTCGGGCAGCTTTTTCTCAAGGTAAGGATAATGGGCCAGGCCCGTTTTTTGAAGCAGCAATTGCAGCATGACCCTGAGCGTGCCGAATCCGTAGCGCAGGCTGGTGCGGAAGTTCACCGAGGAGGCCTCGGCGAAATAGCGGGTGGGGATGGGGATTTCGGTGGTGGGGAAGCCGAAGAAATTGGCCTGCGCGATCATCTGGGTGTCGAAGACGAAGTCGTCGGAATTGAGCACGAAGGGCACGGTGGAAAGCAGGGCCCGGCTGTAGGCCCTGAACCCGGTGTGCAGGTCGGAGAAGCGGTGGTTGAGAACGAAGTTTTCCAGGGTGGTGAGGAAGCGGTTGGCGGCGTATTTCCACAGCGGCATGCCGCCGCGCAGGGCGCCCTCGCCGATGATGCGCGAGCCCATCACGAAATCGGCCCGGCCGTTGAGGATGGGCTGGATCATCTCCGGGATCAGGCGCGAGTCGTACTGGTAGTCCGGGTGCAGCATCACCACCACGTCGGCGCCGGCCAGCAGGGCCTCGGTGTAGCAGGTCTTCTGGTTGCCGCCGTAGCCCTTGTTCTGCAGGTGCACCACCACCTTCAGGCGCAGGCGGCGGGCCACCTCCACGGTTTCGTCCCGGCTGACGTCGTCCACCAGGATGACCTGGTCCACCACGCCCTTGGGGATGTCGTGGTAGGTCTTCTCCAGGGTCTTGGCGGCGTTGTAGGCCGGCATGACCACGATGACTTTTTTTCTGGCCTTCAAGGCATCCCTCCGGCGCCATGGTTTGGTCTCGGGCCCGGGCGGCCGCGCCCGCGGCAGCCGCACGGCAGCATTTTCACCCGCGGCCCGCGAAAGGGCAAGCGGGCAGGGCCCCGGTCACTTCGGAAGCAGGGCCGAGCTGGGGAGCACCTCCTTGTCGCCCCCGGGGGCCTGCCACCACACCTCCATGCGCGAATAGTTGCGTTCCTCATAGTAGCGGATGCGCACCGGGTGGGTGCCCCGCGACAGCCGGATGGAGCCCTCGGCCCAGGCGTCGCCGGCGGGCTCGTGCCCCCGGTTCACCACGTCGTGGCCGTCGATCCGCACCTGGGCGTAGTCGTTGGAGAGGGTGAAGAAGTGGTAGAGGCCGGCCTGGTCGATTTTCAGCCTGCCGTCCCATTCCACCGAGAAGTGCCCGGGCACCGGGTCCACCGTCCAGTCGAAGAGCAGGAAGGGATCGAGCCGCTTGAAGCGCAGGTTGGAGGCCAGCCAGTGCCGGCCGGGGTCGGCGTTGTCCTCGAAATAGGAGCCCGTCAGCCCCGAAAGCGGGCTGGTCTCCAGGTCCTCGGCCTCCTGGGCGGGCACGAAATAGGTCCAGTAGAGCAGGGTGCCGGTCATGGGGTGGCGCACCTCGCGGTAGTCGCCTTTGGGGTAGTAGCGCCGCAGCATGGGAAGCAGGGGAAGGTAGGTGGGCCCCAGGATGTAGAGGAAATTCTTGCCCCGGTTGGGACCCAGGTTGCGCAGGGGGATCTGGGTGGAGGGGTTGAAGTACTCGTAGTCCCGGTCCGGATAGGTCATGAAGCGGAAGGTGTAGGAATCGGCCCAGTCCGGCCTCACCAGGCCGTGGGTGCCCGGCTCGAGCGCCCTGAGGTCCTGGCCCATCAGGTACTCGGCGGCGGAAAATTCGGCCCAACAGCCCGGGTCGTTGGCCTGCCCCACAAAGTAGACCCGCGCCTCGAAAAGGGCCCCCACCACGAAGAACAGCCCCAGCAGGGGGAGCACCACCAGGGACCAGGAATCCTTCAGCCAGGATTTCAGGCGCACCCAGAACTGCTCCAGCACCATTCCCAGGAACAGCAGCAGCACGGGGATGGCGGTGATGGTGCGGTAGGCCTGCGGCGCCTCGATGGAATAATAGCCCGCCAGCAGGGCCACCTGCCACCAGAGAAGGAAGAAGAAGGGGCGGGCGGAAAAGGCCAGCAGCAGGCAGAAGAACACGCCCAGGGCCACGGCCGCGGCCCAGGCCGGGTTGAGCATGGGGGCGTTGGGCAGGTTGTGGCGGGGGTTGCCGTCCCCGCGCACGTTGACCATGTCCAGGGTCAGGGGCACCTCCTGCAGCAGCTTCACGCCCCAGGCGCGCTTGTCCGCCTCCTTGTTGTTGAAGATGGAGACCCGGTCGGAACGGGCCTGCACCTGGCCCCAGTGCAGCATGGAATAATTGGTCAGGGGAGCGCTGAAGAACAGCGCCGAGCCGAAGCCCAGGGCCAGGGGCTTCCACCAGCCCTTCATCCAGGCGCCGCGCCAGGCCAGCAGGCCAAGGAACAGCAGGCCGCCCGCGGCGCACAGCGCCTTGCCCAGGGTCTCCAGGCCCCCGGTGGCGTGCACCGAGCCTTCCACCAGGAGCAGGGAGCCCAGGGCCAGCAGGCCGAAGGCGCCCGCCAGCAGGGTCCTGGCCCTTCCCTTCAGGTAGCCCGGCAGGGAAAAGAGCTGGTACAGGGCGGTGCCCAGCACCACCAGCACCAGCAGCCTGGCGGCGATGTAGCTGTACAGGGCGAAGGCCAGCACGAAGCCGGCCATGATCAGGCGCGAACTCCTGAGGTCCTTCAGGCCCAGCCACAGGCAGGCCAGCAGGGGGGAGAACATCAGCAGGGAGACCAGCAGGTCGCCCAGGAAGCCCAGGCGGTGGAAGGCCAGG
This sequence comes from bacterium, assembly GCA_021790555.1. Lineage (GTDB taxonomy): Bacteria > Oederibacteriota > JAJYGY01 > JAJYGY01 > JAJYGY01 > JAJYGY01. Next base: position 1,002 of record JAJYGY010000071.1, on the reverse strand, counting down.
AACATGCGCAGCACCCCCAGGCCCAGCCCCAGACCCAGCAGCCAGCCCGGGACGCGTTTCAGCGGGTCGGTGGTGGCGCCCCAGAAGCCCTTCAGCAGGAAGTAGAAGAGGGGGATTTCCAGGAATACGGTCATGATGCCCAGGAACCCGATGCGGCTGAAGTTGATGTGCCAGCGCAGGGTGGCCAGGCCCAGGGTGAGGAAGAGCGCCAGGGGGGCGCCGAAGAGGAAGCGGGCCAGGAAGAAGAAGGCGGCCACGGCCAGCACGCCGTAGAAGACCGACACGAAGCGTTCGCTCAGGATGGAGATGCCGAAGGCCTTGAAGGCCAGGGCCACGGGGTAGAAATAGCCGGTGGCGTTCTGGGTGTCCTGCTCGATGTACACGGGGTAGGGCGTGTCGGTGCCGTCCACGACCTCGCCCTTCATGATCTGGATGGCCACGTTGCCGTTCTGGCCCTCGTCGCGGAAGCCGGCGTTGGGCTGCGTGTGGATGTTGTAGAGGCGCAGGCCCAGGGCCAGCACCAGGATGGCGGCCAGGGCCGAGGCCTCCAGCCAAAGGGGCGGGGATTTTTCCGCGGCCAGGGGTCCCTGGATGCCGCCGCTCCATTGTCCCGCCCGGCGGCCGGCCCACAGGGTCAGGCCCCCGGCCAGGACCAGGATCCAGCCCAGGGCCAGCAGGGCGCCCTGGCCCTGCGAGGCCAGGAGCAGGGCCTGCCCCAGGGCGGCCAGTCCCAGGCTGGCCAGGAGCGAAAACACGCCGTTTCCGGGCCGGGCGGCCCTGGTTTTGGACCTTTTTTTCGCCATTTTTGAGGCCCCCTGCCGAGGCGGCAAAAGGTGTCATGAAACGAAAACGCGCCCCCCTAAGTTGGGGGCGCACGGTGGAATATAGGGTCGGGGCCGCGCGCTGTCAATGCGCCGGCCCCGTGCCTCAGCGCCCGCCGAAGCCGAGCCGGGCGGCCCAGCTGGGAGGCAGGTGGTCCGGGATTTCGATGGCCGAGGGGCA
>JAJYGY010000129.1 GCA_021790555.1 bacterium | reverse complement strand
CACGCCGGACGCCACCCCCACCCCCTGGACGACCCCGGTGTGGTGCACAGACGGATTTTATCCCGCCTTCACCATGAACCCGACCCCGGTGGCCGACCCGGCGCCCGGGGAAAACACCATGTACCAGGAGCCCTCCGTGGTGGTCGCGGGGGACACCTACCACGTGTACATCGACGATGCCCAGGTGATCCTGTGGACCGGCAGGGACATCTTCCACCTTTCGCACCACGGGGCTGTCTATGGGTTGGGGATCGGGGGTGAACCCGGCATCGTGACCGGAGGTTCCCCGATCCACATCCCGGGCAAGGGCTGGAGGTTCTACTACAAGGACGAGGACAGGAACATCGACTACGCGGTCATCACGGACCACGGCACCAAATTCACCAAGGGGGGCACCGCGATCCCGTTCAACGACCTTTCGTGGCAGGGAACCTACGAACACTACAACAGCGGCTACTACTACGACCCGCGCACCGGGTACGTCTGGGCCCTGGTGGATTCCACCTACGCCGAGCCGCCCCTGTACCGGGACAACCTCTACGTCTCCAAGGACGGGGGAGACACCTTCCAGTACCAGGCGGGTCCCCTCTACGGCATGGTGGGCGGAAACAGGGCCGTCACCTGGGGCAGCGCCAGGAGCTTCTTCCGGCTGCCCGGAGGCCTCTATGGCGCGACCTACCTGAGGGACGTGCCCAGCAACGGGTATTTCGGGGTCAGCCCGGACTTCTACAACTGGTACCCCTCCCCGGCGCCCATCGTACGCTATTCAAAGCACCTGTTCGGGCTGCCCAACTGCAACCAGGCCGCCGACCCCTTCGGGTTCGAGGGCCTGGACGGGAAAACCTACGTGCTCTTCGCGGCGGTCGACAACATGCACGGGCAGGCCTACATCGGGGGCGCCGTGTACGGGGGCACGTGGAGCCAGCTGCTGGCCTGCGACCCGGATCCCCGGCCCGCGCGGCCCTGACCCCCTCATTTTTCCAGCTGCCGGGCCGCCTCGAACAGGGCGATTCCGGCGGCCACCGAGACGTTCAGCGAGGCCACCCTGCCGCGCATGGGCAGCTTCAGCAGCTTGTCGCAGTGGCGGGCCACCAGGGGGCGCAGGCCCCTGCCTTCGCTGCCCAGCACCAGGCAGACCTTTCCCGAGAACTCCTGCGCGTGCACGCTTTCCTCGGCGCCGCCGGCCAGCCCGTAGCACCAGAAGCCCGCCCCCTTGATGTCGTCGAGGGCCTGCGACAGGTTGCCCACCTGGCACACCGGCAACAGCGCCGAAGCCCCGGCCGAGGCCCTCTCGGCCGCGGGCGTCACCGCGGCGGCGTGGTCCTTGGGGATGACCACGGCCGCGCATCCGGCCCCCTCGGCGCTGCGCAGGATGGCCCCCAGGTTCTGCGGATCCTGCACCTGGTCCAGGACCAGCAGCAGGCAGGAGGGACCGGCGCCCTTCAGCAGGCCCACCAGGTCGGCATAGCGGTATTCCGGGGCCCAGGCCGCCACTCCCTGGTGGTTGCCTCCCCGGGACTGCCGGTCCAGCCACGCCCTGGCCTGCCACTGCACGGCCACCCCGGCCCGGCCTGCCATTTCCGCGAAGCGGTCGGCTTCCTTCTTTTCCAGCCCCTTGGCGAGGACCAGGGCTTCAAGTTTTGGGAATCCGGCTTCCAGAACCTCGGCCACCGGACGCTTCCCGAAAATAAAACGAGGCAATTCCGACTCCTTGTTGGGCGGCCCGTCAGGCTTCCAGGTGCTTCCTGGCCCTGCGCGCGCAGTCCTCCGGCTTCATCAGGGGAAGCAGGCGCACCAGTTCGGGACCGTGCTCGCGGCCCGTCAGGGCCAGGCGCACCGGCATGAAAAAATCCTTGCCCTTCACCTGGGCCTCGGCCTGGGCCCGCTTGAAGAAGGCCTTGGCCTCGTCGGCGTCCCGGGGAAAGGGGCTCGAGGCCAGGGTCTTCACCAGGCCGGCCAGGGCCTTGCGCCCGGCCTCGCCGGCCAGCACGGCGGCGGCCTCCCCTGCCGCCGGCTCGGGCTCGCGGAAGAAGAAGTCCAGTTCGCGGGGCAGGTCGGCCAGCAGCACCGCCTGGCCCTTCGCCAGGTCCAGGGCCCGGCCCAGCCAGCCCTCCTCGGCCTCCACACCCGCGGCCCGCAGGAAGGGCCGGGCGGTCTCCAACAACCGGGCCGGCGGCATTTCACGGAGGTAATGCGCGTTGAGGAACTGGAGCTTGCCGTAGTCGAAGATGGCCGGATTCTTGACCATCGCCTCCACCGAGAACATCCCCTTCATGCGCTCCCGGTCCAGCACCTCGGAACCCTCCCCGTGCCCTCCCAGGCCCAGCAGCACCAGGTAGTTCACCAGGGCCTCGGGCAGGTAACCCCTGGCCTTGAAATCCCCGATGGAAGTGTCGCCGTGGCTCTTGGAAAGCTTGCCGTGGTCGGGCCCCAGGATGAAGCTCATGTGCCCGAACCGGGGAGGCTCCCACCCCAGGGCCCGGTAGAGCAGCAGCTGCCGGGGGGTGTTGGAGATGCCGTCCTCGCCGCGCAGCACGTGGGTGATGCCCATCCCGTGGTCGTCCACCACGGCGGCGAAGTTGTACATGGGGGTGCCGTCGGACTTGATCAGGTTGAAGTCGCCGATCTCGGCCATGGGCACGCGGATCTCCCCGCGCACCAGGTCCTCGAAGGCCAGGTCCCCGCCCAGGTCCGGCACGGCGAAACGAAGGCTGGGCTTCACCCCGGTGGCCTCCCTGGCCCCGCGCTGCTCCGCGGTCAGGGAGCGGTCGGCGTGGGGGCGCTTCCTCCCGCCGCTCTCCAGCAGCTGCCGGCGCTCCTCCTCCAGCTCCTCGGGGCTGCTGTAGCACCAGTAGGCATTCCCCTCCCGCAGCAGCCTGTCCCCCAGCTCCCGGTAGGAATCCAGGCGCAGGGACTGCTGGTAGGGCCCCTTCGGCCCGCCCACGCCCGGCCCCTCGTCCCAGTCCAGCCCCAGCCAGGCCAGGGAATCCAGGATGGCGGCGATGGCCTCGGGGGTGGAACGCTGCCGGTCTGTGTCCTCGATCCTGAGGATGAATTGTCCGCCTTCCTTCCGCGCGAAAAGCCAGTTGAACAGCGCGGTGCGCGCGTTGCCCACGTGCAGGTCGCCGGAGGGGGAAGGCGCGAAACGGACTCGAACTGCCATGTCGGGCTGCCTGGAAAAAAGGGGGGTTAGGAATAATCTCCTTCGTCTCGTTCGTCCTGGTCCCGGGCCTCCTTGAGAAGGGCCACGCAGTTGGCCTCCAGGGCCTCCTCCGCGCCCACATAACCCAGCTTCTCGTTGGTCTTGGCCTTCACGTTGACCTGCTCCAGGGAGACGCCCATCAGGGTGGCCAGGGACTCGCGGATCTTCATGTAGTGCGGGGCCAGCTTGGGCTTTTCCGTCACGATCACGCAGTCCAGGTTGCCCAGCTCGAACCCGGCCTCGGCCACGCGGCGCAGGGCCTCCCCCAAAAAGACCCTGGACGGGGCCCCCTTCCACTGGGCGTCGCTGTCCGGGAACAGCTGGCCCAGGTCGGCCTGGCCCGCCGCTCCCAGCAGGGCGTCGCAGACGGCGTGCATCAGCGCGTCGGCGTCCGAGTGCCCCTCCAGTCCGTATTCCGAGCCCGGGATTTCATAGCCCCCCAGGAACAGCTTCCGCCCCTTGGAAAGGCGGTGCACGTCGTAGCCGATTCCGATCCGCATGATCGACCCCCCATCGATGCCCCCCTCCGGTTCAGCGCCCGGCGCGGAAACCGGCCGAAAGGGCTTTGGCCACCACCAGGTCCTCGGGGGTGGTGACCTTCATGTTTTCGTAATAGGCCTGCACCAGGTGGACGCGCCGGCCCCAGGCCTCCACAAGGCCGGCTTCGTCGGTGAACCGCCTCCTCCCTTTTTGGGCCCAGTCCTGGGCCTTCTCAAGCCAGCCGCGCCGCAGCGCCTGGGGCGTCTGGGCCGCCCACAGCTCCGCCCTGGGCAGGCTTTCGACCCGGCCGGAGCGCGCCCGCTTGATGGAATCCTTCACCGGCACCGCGGCGATGCCGCTGCCCCTGGAAAGAGCCGAATCCACCCAGGCTTGCACGCGGTGCGGCCGCATGAAGGGCCGGCCCGCGTCCTGCACCAGCACCGCCGGCCAGGCGCCCCTCAGGGCCTGCAGCCCGTGCGCCACCGAGTCCTGGCGCTCGCGCCCGCCCACGGCCAGGTGCACCGGTTTGGGGAGCCCCCGGCGCCTCGCCACGAAGGCCGCGGCCAGGCGCAGGTCTTCGGGATGCACCACCAGGGCGATCTCGCCCACGCGGGGGCTCGCGTCCAGCGCCCTCAGGGCCCAGGCCAGCAGGGGCCGTCCGCCCAGGCGCACCCAGGCCTTGCGAACCCCGGCCTTCAGCCTCACCCCGGAACCCGCCGCCACGAGAATCGCGCCGGCTTTTGCCCGACTCATCCGACCTCCTGCCATGGAAATGCCTACCCGGCCTGCCACAGCGCCGCCAGGGCCTCGCCCAGTTCCTTCACCGGATGCGCGGCGATGCCCAGGCCCTTCCATTCCTCGGCCTCGCGGCCCTCGGCCCAGGGCACCACGGCGTGCTTGAACCCGAACCGGGCGGCTTCCTTCAGCCGCAGGCCGGTCTGCTTGACCGGCCTCACCTCGCCGCCCAGGCCCACCTCCCCGAACACGATCCACTGCCTGGGAAGCGCCTGGTCGCGCAGCGAACTGCTGACGGCCGCGGCCAGGGCCAGGTCCGCCGCCGGCTCCTGCAGCCGGAACCCCCCCGCCACCGAAACGAAGACGTCCTGCTGGTGCAGGGGAATGCCGCAGCGCTTTTCCAGCACGGCGTAGAGCAGGTTGAGCCGCCAGGGGTCCACCCCGGCGCTGGAGCGCCGGGCGGCGCCCTCGTGCGAGGCCGTCACCAGGGCCTGCACCTCCACCAGCAGGGGGCGGCTGCCCTCCAGGCTGGCCATGGCGCAGGCGCCCGGCTGGGCCAGGCCCCGCTGCCTCAGCAGGTACTCGGAGGGGTTGGAGACCTGGGCCAGCCCCTGCTCGCGCATCTCGAACAGCCCCAGCTCGCGCGTGTTCCCGAAGCGGTTTTTGGAGGCCCTCAGCATCCGGAAGGAATGGTCGGCGTCGCCCTCCAGGGTCAGCACCGCGTCCACCAGGTGTTCCAGCACGCGCGGGCCGGCCAGGCTGCCGTCCTTGGTGACGTGGCCGATCAGGAAGACGGGCAGGTTCCGGCTCTTGGCCAGCGCCATCAGGCGCACGGCGCATTCGCGCACCTGGCTCACCGTGCCGGGCGAGGCCGGCAGGTCGGAGCTGAAAAGGGTCTGGATGGAATCCACCACCAGCACCCCGCAGGCCTCCGCGGAGGCGCAGGCCGCCACCTTCTCCCACTGGGTCTCGGCCACCAGGCGGATGCCGGGCGAAAGCACGCCCAGGCGCCGGGCCCGCAGGTGCACCTGCTGCACGCTCTCCTCGCCCGAGGCGTAGAGCACCTTCCTTCCCGAGGCCGCCAGGCCGGCGCAGGCCTGCAGCACCAGCGTGGACTTGCCCACGCCCGGATCCCCGCCCAGCAGCACCAGGCTTCCAGGCACCAGGCCCCCGCCCAGCACGCGGTCCACCTCGGCCAGGCCCGTGGTGAAGCGGGGCACCGGGGCCTCCGCCACCTCGTCCAGGGACACCGCCGCGGGCGCCTCCACCGGAAGGGCCTGGCCGCGCGCGGGGGAATCCTCGGCGGCCGCCTCCTCCTGAAGCGTGTTCCAGCCCCCGCAGGAGGGGCAGCGGCCCATCCACTTCACCTGGGTGGCGCCGCACTCCTGGCAGGCGTATTGGACCCTCAATTTCGCCATGCGATCCCCCGCCCCCGCGCTACTGCTTCCACAGCAGCTTCCAGGGGTGTTCCCGCAGGTCCTGGATGAGGCCGCGCAGGTTGTCCGCCATCTTGTCGTCGTAGACCAGGGCTCCCAGGGGGCCCTTCTTGTGGTCCACCTGGGTCATGACGCGGTTCATCTTGTCCAGGCTGGAATGCAGCAGGGCCAGGCTCTCCTCCAGGTTCTTCTGGTTCTTCGGCGAGGAGAGGTTCTCGAAATTAGAGGCCACCTGGTCGGCCTCCCGGCTGGCCTTCTCCAGGTTGGACGAGACCTTGACGAAATGCCCCAGGGCCACGTGCACGTCGGACCGCGACTCCTCCACCATGTCGGCCATGTCTCCGGAAAGGCGGCGGGTGTTCTGCACCGTCTTCAGCAGGTTCTCCTTCAGCTGGTCGTTGGCGAAA
>JAJYGY010000060.1 GCA_021790555.1 bacterium | reverse complement strand
CCTTCCGCCTGGTTCCGGTTCCCCCCGGCGCTGCCCAGGTGCAGTTCGCATACCAACCCATGGCTTTCTGGATCGGCCTGTGGGTGTCGCTGGCCATGCTGGCGGGCATGCTGGTGGTGGGGATGGCAAGTTCGGCCCGGCCCGGGCCTTCGGAATCCTGAGGGGATGGTTCGCTTTCCCAACTCCCCCATTGACACTTCCGGGCCAAAGGTCGGAAGATTCGCTGATTCGGAGGGCGGCCTGGGGCCGCGAAAGGGGGGCTTTTGGCTGGGGAAAAGGAGAGGCTGACGGCCTATTTTTCGGGCCGGGTGCAGGGGGTGGGCTTCCGGGCCGGCGTCTGCGACCTGGCGGGGAACTACGACGTGGAAGGCTTCGTCAAGAACCTTGCCGACGGCAGGGTGGAGCTGCAGGCCGAAGGTGAGCCCGGGGAGCTGGACCGCTTCCTGGAGGCCATCCGGGATTCCCACCTGGGGCCCAACGTCCGGCGGGTGGAGGAGAGCCGCAAGGCGGCCCGGGGAGGCCTGGGGCCCGGGTTCGGCGTGGACTTTTAGCGGGCCGCAGAGGCAGTCCTTTTTTATGGGGCGGGAATGGGGAGCGACACCGGCCAATTCATGAGGCGCTGGGGGGCGCTGGCCGCGGGCCTGGCCCTGGGGTCGGCCCTGGCCTGGGTCTTCCCGCTGGTCATGGGGATCCTCTACCTTCCGGCCTGCGGGGCCTTCTGGCTGGGCACCCAGGCCCTGATGTCGCGCGCCCGCGCGCGCATCCAGCGCGAGCCCCTGTACCAGGACCGCTACTGGACCGACTCCGAGCTGGACGCCCTGAAGCAGTACGCCTTCTACTGGCTGCGGCCGGCCGGTTCGGCCCGGCTGGCCCAGGGCTGCTGGTTCTTCGGCGGGCTGGGCGCCCCCCTGGCCCTGCGCTGGTTCTGGCTGGGGGGAGCGGGCGGCTGGGCCTTTCCGGCGGTGTGCGTGGGGAGCCTGGCCTTCCTGGCCCGGCAGGCGCGGATTCTGGACCCTGTCTCCTACCTGTCCCTGCGGGCCCAGAAGAAGGACTACTCCCTGGCCGACGAATGGGGGGCCGTGATGGACGTGCGCGAAAAGTGGGGCCCCGGCCCGGGCCGGGGGTTTTCGGTCCGGCCCTGAGCGGTCCGGGCCTTTTGGCGGGGCCTTTCCAACCCGAACTGAGCGAGGCGTTTTTGAAGGCGTCCCTGAAAAGAGCCAGGCATTTCCTCGAGTTCCTCTTCACGCTGGCCCTGGGCGTGGCCGTGCGGGCCCTCAACCCCAGGCAGGCCTGGGCCCTGGCCTGCTTCCTGGGCCGCCTGGGCCACGCCCTGGGCGTGGCCGGCCGGGTGACGCGGGAGAACCTGGAGCGGGCCTTCCCCGACAAGAGCCCAGCCGAGCGCCGGCGCATCGCCCGGGGAGCCATGGAGCACTTCATGATCGGCATGTTCGACATCCTGCGCATGCCGCTGATCGACCCGCGCGAGCTGGTGGCGCAGTTCGAGTTCGAGGGCCTGGACGTGCTGGACGAGTCGCTGAAGCGGGGCAAGGGCGGCGTGTGCCTGTCGGCCCATTTCGGCAACTGGGAATGGATGGGGGCCGCCCTGGTGGCCCGCGGCTACCCGCTTTCGTTCCTCATCGGCACCCAGAGCAACCCCTGGGTGGACCGCCTCTTCAATTCCTACCGGCAGCACTGCGACATCAACCTCATCCCCCTGAAGAACGTGCGCGAGGTCCTTTCCGTCCTCAAGCGCAACCAGTTCATCGCCCTTCTGGGCGACCAGGACGGGGACAAGTGGGGGCTCTTCACCCGCTTCTTCGGCCGGACCGCCTCCACCTTCCAGGGAGCGGCGGTCTTCGCCCGCCGCACCGGGGCCGACCTGCTCTTCGGGGTGCCGGTGCGCCTGGGGCCCGAAAAGCACCGCATGAGGATCCTGCGCCTGCCCGAGCCGCCCGAGGGGCTTTCCGAGGAGAAGGACCTGCTCTTCCGCCTGCAGGCCTATTCGGACGCCCTGGAGGCCGCCATCCGTGAAAACCCGGAGCAATGGTGGTGGATGCACAAGCGCTGGGAAGCCCGGCCCGAGCACCGCCTGGTGGAGGCCGAGCGCGCCCGGGCCCTCCAGGGCGAGATCACCTTCGACCTGGAGGAGCAGGCCTGGAAGCTGGCGGCCACGGGCGAGCGCTTCCAGCCCACCCCGGTGAAGAAGGGCCATGACTGAGGCCGGCGCCCTCCTGAGGCGCCTGAACCGGCGGGAACTCCTGCTGCCCCTGGCCTCGGGCCTGCTGCTGTGCTTCAGCTTCCCCAACTTCGTCCTGCGCGGCTTCCACTGGCAGACCAACCTGGTGGCCTGGGTGGCCCTGGTGCCCCTGCTGGCCAGCCTGGAGGGCGCCAGCCCGCGGCAGGCCTTCGGCCGGGGCTTCCTGGCCGGGCTGGTCTTCTTCCTTTGCGCCCTGTACTGGATCAACTACGTCAAGCCCATGGGCTGGGGCGCCACGGTGGGCTGGGCGGCCCTCAGCGCCTACCTGGCCCTGTACCCGGCCCTCTTCGCCGTCCTGGTGAGGCGCGGCCTGGACGAGGGCCTGCGCCTTCCCCTGCTGTGGATCCCGGCCCTGTGGACCCTGCTGGAATACGGCCGGGGCACCTTCTTCAGCGGCTTTCCCTGGGCCAGCCTGGGCTCCTCGCAGTACCTCGACCCCCTGGTCCTGCCCCTGGCGGCGGCCGCCGGAATCTGGGGCCTGCACTTCCTGGTGGCCCTGGGCAACCTGCTGGCCTTCAGCCTGGCCGGAGGCGGGTCCTGGCTGAAACCCTCGCGCCGCCTGGCGGCCGGCGCCGCGCTGGTGCTGGCCTGCCTGGGGCTGACCGCCTGGCTGGGCCGGGCCGCCGCCGAACCGGAAGCGCCCCGGGCCCGGGTGGCGGTCATCCAGGGGAGCCTCGACCAGGACCAGGCCTGGACCTCGGACTACCGGGCCCACCTGATGCGGGTCTACCTGGGCCTGATGGACCGTGCCGCGGACTGGGGAGCGCGGACCCTGGTGTGGCCTGAAGGCAGTTTCCCGGGCATCTTCTCGCTTTCACCGCCCGAGGCCGGCGAGCTGCGCGCCTTCGCCCGCGCCCGCGGGGTGGACCTGCTGGTGGGCAGCGACAACTTCGATCCCTCCGCCGGGACCTACTCCAATTCCGTGCTGTGGATCGCCGCGGACGGCCGGCTGGGCGAATACAAGAAGCGGCACCTGGTGCCCTTCGGGGAGTACATCCCCCTGCGGCACGTGCTGCCCTTCCTCAACAAGGCCGTGGAGAGCATCGGGTTCCAGGACTTCACGCCCGGCACCCGGGCCGGGGCCTTCCCGACCCTGGCCGGGGAGGCCGGCCCCCTGATCTGCTACGAGGGCATCTTCCCGGGCCTGTGCCGCGATTCGGTGGAGCGGGGGGCCGAGTGGCTTTCCATCTCCACCTTCGACACCTGGTACGGAAATTCGGCGGCGCCCTACCAGCACGTGGCCCTGGCCGTGTTCCGCGCCGTGGAGGAGGACCGCTGGATAGCCCGGGCCGGCGCCACCGGCATCTCCTGCTTCATCTCCCCGAAGGGCGCGATCTCGGACGTGGTGGGCCTGTACCGGCGGGGTTTCGCCGTGAGGGACATCCGCCTGCTGAAAGCCCGCACCCTGTTCCGGCGCTGGGGGAACTGGTTCGTGTGGGCCTGCCTGGCGCTGGTCCTGGGCTGCCTGGCGCTTCCCAGGGGGGCGCCGGGCTCAGGCCGCGATTGACAAGCCTTTTTGGATAGGCTATAAGGGTTGCGCTTTTTTCCGCGAAAACGGCGCCGGCAGGGTTCCAACCCTGCCATTTTTTTGCCGTGATGCCGCGTTTTTGGGGCACGCATAGGTGGAGCCGAAGCTCAAAATCCTGATGGTGGTGTCGGAATGCACCCCCTTCGCCAAGACCGGCGGCCTGGCCGACGTGGCCGGCGCCCTGCCCAAGGCACTGGCCTCGCTGGGCCACGACGTGCGCGTCATCCTTCCTTATTATACGCGCAAGATCGACGCCAGGCAGTGGGGCATCACGCGCCTGCCCGGCGCCCTGGACGTGCCCATGGGCGGCGGCGAGACCCGCCACCAGCTCACCGCGCACCTCCACGAGACCCGCCTGCCGGGCTCCCAGGTGCCGGTGTACCTGGTCTCGCAGGACGCCTTTTTCGACCGCGAGGAGCTCTACCGCACCGACGAGGGCGACTACGAGGACAACGCGGCCCGCTTCGGCTTCTTTTCCAAGGCCGCCCTGGCGGCCTGCAAGCACCTGGAATTCCAGCCCGACCTGGTGCACTGCAACGACTGGCACACGGCCCTGGTGCCGGTCTACCTGAAGACCCTGTATTCCCACGACAGCTTCTTCTCCGCCACTGCCACTGTGTTCACCATCCACAACCTGGCCTACCAGGGGCTCTTTTCGCGCGCCATCATGCAGGCCACCGGGCTGCCCGACTCCACCTTCAGCGTCGACGGGCTGGAATTCTACGGCCAGGTCAACTTCATGAAGGGGGGCATCATCTTCGCCGACATGGTCAGCACGGTCAGCGAGCGCTACAGCCAGGAGATCCAGACGGCCGAATACGGCTTCGGCCTGGAGGGCATCCTGCAGCGCCGCTCGGCCGACCTGCGCGGCATCGTCAACGGCATCGACACCGGGGACTGGTCGCCCGAGGGAGACGCCTACCTGCCCCTGCGCTACGACCGGGACCACCTGGAGGGCAAGGCCGAGGTCAAGAAGCGCTTCTTGAAGGAACTGGGCCTGGAGCCCCTGGAGGACCACGCCCTGGTGGGCATGATCTCGCGCCTGGACAGCCAGAAGGGGTTCGACCTGCTCTCCGAGATCATCGACTACCTGATGAACCTGAAGATCCAGTTCGTCATCCTGGGCACCGGGGACCGCAAGTACCACGAGCTGCTGGAGAGGATCCGCTCGCACTACCCGGACAAGGCCTCGACCCACCTGGTGTTCAGCAACGAGCTGGCCCACAAGATAGCCGCCGCCTCCGACCTCTTCCTGATGCCCAGCCGCTACGAACCCTGCGGGCTGAACCAGATCATCAGCCTGCGTTACGGCACGGTGCCGGTGGTGCGCGCCACCGGGGGCCTGGCCGACACGGTGCACGAGTTCGACCCTTCGGATGAGAGCGGCAACGGCTTCATCTTCCACGAATACAACAGCATGGCCTTTTTCAACGCCATCCAGCGCGCCCTGGAGGTCTACGAGACCCGTCCGGACCAGTGGAAGGGCCTGATGCGCCGGGGCATGGCCGAGGACCATTCGTGGACGGCCTCGGCCCGGCGCTACGAGGACCTCTACCGGGGCGCCCTGGCCAAAAAGATTCCCGGTCCGGGGGCTTGAAATTCGGCCCGTTTCCCTATAATTAAGTAGCTCCTACCGGTCCCCATCGTCCAGAGGCCCAGGACACGGCCCTTTCAAGGCTGAAACACGGGTTCGAATCCCGTTGGGGACGCCACATCCAGTCGCCCCGACCCGCACGCGGGCGGGGCGACTTTTTTTCCGGGCCGCCGGCCCTTGACCCCGCCGCCGTTTTCCCCCAGAGTGGTGGGCGCGGGCGGCCTCTCCCCTCCCCTCGAGTCCCTGGATGGAACCCTACCTGTCCTGGGGGCGTTACCCCAAGGTGCGTCCCGAAAAGGTGCTGGCCCTGAACTTCTCCTGCGACGACCCGGCCTGGAAGCGGGCCGAGGGCTCGGTGCTGCCCTACGCCTTCGGCCGCAGCTACGGCGACAGCTGCCTCAACGAGGGCAACACCCTGCTGGACACCCGGGGCATGGACCGCTTGCTGGCCTTCGACGAAAGGACGGGCCTGCTGCGCTGCGAGGCCGGCCTGCGCTTCGACCAGATCCTGAAGGTGATGGTGCCCCGGGGCTGGTTCCTGCCGGTGACGCCCGGAACCAAGTTCGTCTCGGTGGGCGGCGCCATCGCCAACGACGTGCACGGAAAGAACCACCACGGCGAGGGCAGCTTCGGCCGGCACGTCACCCGCTTCGAGCTGCTGCGTTCCGACGGACGCCGCCTGGCCTGCTCCCGGTCCGAAAACCGCGATTGGTTCCGCGCCACCGTGGGGGGCCTGGGCCTGACCGGCCTGGTGACCTGGGCCGAGTTCCGCATGAAGCCCATCCGCAGCAGCCTGGTGGAAAGCGAGAACCTGAAGACCCGCGACCTGGACGAGTTCTTCGAGCTTTCCCGCGCCTCCGAGGCGGACTGGCCCTACATCGTCAGCTGGGTGGACGTCACCGCCTCGGGCCGCCGCC
>JAJYGY010000099.1 GCA_021790555.1 bacterium | reverse complement strand
GCAGTTGGCCACCAGGTCGCGGATGGTCACCGCGCCTCTGCCCTCCAGGTTGGGAGGGCGCGATTCCAGGGAGACCACGTGTTCCTGGTCCAATTTCAGTTCGGCCGAGTCCTCCACGGTGATGATCCGCTCGCCTTCGGGTATGAAGGAGGAGAGCGCGTTGAGCAGGGTGGTCTTGCCGCTGCCGGTGCCTCCGGACACCACGATGTTCTTGCGCAGTTCGACGGCGGCCCGCAGAAAACCCGCCGCCTGGGCGTTCAGGGCTCCGCCGGCCACCAGGTCTTCCATGCCGAGCCGGCGCGAGGGGAATTTTCGGATGGTCAGGCAGGGCCCTTTGAGGGCCAGGGGAGGGATGATGGCGTTGACGCGGGACCCGTCGGGCAGCCGGGCGTCCACCTTGGGCGAACTCTCGTCGATGCGCCTGCCGATGGGCGCCACGATGCGCTCGATCACCCCCATCAGCTGCGCGTCGTCCCAGAACTGGATGGGGCTCAAGGAAAGCCTGCCCTTGCGCTCCAGGTAGACCTGGTTTTTGTGGACGACCATGATCTCCGAGATTTCGGGGTCGGCCAGCGGTTCTTCCAGGGGGCCCAAGCCAAGCACGTGGCTGACCAACTCCTTTTCCATGACGGCGCGTTCCTCGCGCGAAAGCCAGTCCGCCTGCTCCTGGGCCAGCAGCGAGGCTGCTTCGGAGCGGACCCGGGGCGTCCAGTCCTCGCGGAATCGGATTGATGTCAGTTCGGCAAGCGACACCTTCTTCAAATTGAGGCGTTCCAGCAGGTCGGCCAGAATTCTTCGGATCAGGGCGACACGGCGGGGGTCGTGGGCCGGACCGCTTTCCCGTTCCGCCTGACCGGATTCCCTGGTGGCGGTGGACGCCGGAGGCGACATCCTGATGTCCCCCAGGGAGGGAGGACGCGTGGTGGGGCTCCGCTGGGGCATGGCCGTCATGGCTGTCACCTGCCTGGCAAGATCCCGGAGGGCCTTGGAGAAGGCCGAACCCGGCTCGGCCAGGCAGGCGGGGAGGCCCTGGGCCAGCCGTTCGGTCGCCTTGGGATAGGCGGGGAGTTCCTGGGTTGCCAGGCCGGGAAAAGGTTCAAGGGGCTGGGAGGGGTCCTTTTGCGTGAAGACCAGGAGTAGGCCCTGGCGCGGGAAATGGCGCTCCTCCAGAAGGGCGAGGCCCCTCTGCGCCCGGCGCCACCCCACCAGGTCGGCCTTCTCCACCCACAGCCCCCGGCCGCAGCATTCCAGCCAATCCTCCCAGCCCGGAGCCTCCAGGTCCAGGCCATCCACCAGCACCCACTTGAACTCCGGCTCGAGCCGGGCCAAGGCCGCTCCGGCGGAGAGGACATTTTCGAACGAAACCAGGCTGACGGGGGATTTTTCCAGTCGGGGCCACCCGGACGGATCAGGGCGATCGGCGTCCGGCTTCAGCCGGGGAGGATCGGGAAGGCCCAGGTGCAGGGCCAGTTCGCTGCGGCCGTGGGCCAACAGTTCAGCCAGCAGCACAGGGCCCTTGGATTCAGAGGCCAGAAGCGGCGCCAGGTTGGCCGCCAGAAATGTGCGGCCGGACCCGGCTCGGGACGAGAGCAGGCATAGAAGTGGCATGGGGCCCCAGGAAGGGAAGTGGCCAGTCGGGAAGGGCCTACTGACCGAAGGGGGAATTGGGGCCAGATCCCCGGAAGATCTCCACCCCACTTCCCTGTTTTTGCTGCTGGATTTTGGCGAGAATGCTCGAGAAGCCGGCGCTTTTCAGTTCCACGAAATTGTTTTCTCCTGTGGGACGGAGGCAGAGCTGGATCCTTCCCTGGCTTTGGGCGAAAAGAGCCACTTCGCATTCGTGAGGCGACAAGGCCAGGGTGATGGTTCCGCCTCCGTTGGAGGCCGTGGGTGGCGTGTTGGACGAAGATGCCGCGGCCGGACTGTATTGGGATCCCACGGCCACCACGCGCTTGTCCTGGAACAACGTGGCCGCCATGGATTTTGAGGACTGCCCCCCTTCCGACCCGCCGCCTGAAAGGAAGAGCACGTCCACGTAGTCTCCGGGTTGGACCAGCCCGTTGATGCCGGTGGCGGAATCCACCGAAATGGTGAAGGCCCGGAGGCCCTCGGGAATGGCCGCGGCCAGGCTTTGGCTGGCCTGGGCCAGCTTGTTGAGCAGGATCGGCTCCCCCTGGGAGAAGGGCGCCAGGCAGAGGAGACCCTCCACGTCCGAAACCTTGGTCATGGTACCTTTGGACAGGTAGGCCCGGGGGATCTTCCTGGTGTCCAGCCAGGTGTCGTCCAGGCGGGTATAGGCCGGGATATAGCGGGCCGCCACCAGCACCTTGACCATCTGCGACTGATCCAGAAGGTCCTGCTTCTGGACGGCAAGGTAGGCCAGGCCCAGCGCGGCCGCCAGGAAGCCCAGGAGCAGGGAGACAAGAAGCTTTTTTCTTGAGGGATCCATTCCATCCTCCAGCCAGGGGTGTCGGATTCTCGGCTTCGGCGCCGGGGCCATGATGCCGTCGCAGGGCCCCGGAAGGCAATTGCAAAATCCTTCCGAGGGTCCTGGGTACGGCGCCTCGCCTCCGCACCTACTGTTTCGTGAACGTCTCGTTGGTGTTGGCATCCATATCGTTGATATGGAGACCGGTCTGATCCAGCGTGTAAATATCCAGCTTCATGGCCGGGGAAGGCTTGAGGACCAGCAGGATCAGCTGGCTCTGCGGACCGGTTCCATAAATTTTATATTTGCCGCTGGAAGGGGTTCCTGTCCCGGAATGGCGGAAGGTTCCGTCGGCGTTGAACGTCCACTCGCCGGCCCCGGCTTGCCAGGTCCCAACCAGGTTGGTGCCGGCCTCGCCCGGAACGCTCTTGAAGCTGGTTTCCGCGGACCGTAGCTGCCAGTCGGCCTGTTTGGCCTGGTAGGCCTCCTTCCGCTTTCTTTTTGCCGCTTGGGACGCCCTTTCCGCGGCCTTCAGCCTGGCCTCAAAGGATGCCTGGTTTTGGGATGCCTGTTGGGAAGGTTCGCTTCGGGGGCTTGGGGCGGCCTGGGGCTGGGCGGCGCTGGAAAAGGGCTGCCCCGAACGCGCTTGGGCGGTCTGTTGGGCGGAAATTTGGACCTGGGCCGTGGCGGAGAGAAGCTTGAGAAAGGCCTGGGTGGCCTTGGTGAACTGCTGGTCCTGGGACGGGGACTGGGAATCCTGGCCGCCGAGCGAAGCCATGGCCATCTTGTTCATGGCGTTTTGTGCCAGGCCCTGGAAGGGATCCATGGCCCACAGGGGGGTGAAGGCCAGCATCAGCAGCAGGAAGGCGAGGCCGCCGGTGACCGAGGACCCTATCCAGCCCAGGAAAATGCTGACCAGCCTGCGGCCCAGGGCGCTGTCCCCATACACGATTTCCATCACCCTGGAAAGGTTGGCGATGACGGCGACAAGGATCGCCAGGTAGGCCACGAAGACCACCAGGTAGAGCAGGTAGGCCAGGATCATCATGAACCCGCCAGCCGCGATGGCCAGTCCGGCCAGCAGCATGGGGACGGTGACCGCCACGCCGAAGGGCAGGGTGGCCTGGACGGCCAGGTTGAAGAGGGGCCTCTGCTGGCCTCCCTTGTGATTGAAGAGCTTCTGCTGGATGAAGTCCACGGTGAAGGCGAAGGCGAACTGGCTCAGCAGGGCCAGGGCCAGGATCTGCGCCAGCATCAGGACGGCGGCGAAGGGCGAAAGGGTGAACGCGGCCAGCATCCCCATCGCCATGCCGGCCCCCCCTGCCCAGAGGCTTCCAACCAGCCAAGCCAGGCCGGCCAAGCCCAGGTCCAGGCATGCCACCACCACGCTGAAAATGACGATAAACCGGATGCCGGGCATGAAGTCCCGGCGGTTGGCCTCGTCCTTGGCAAGTTCGGGCAAGGTCCTGCCCGGGGAAAGGATGACTCCAAAAAATTGTTGAACCGTCATGAAACCCTCCCGATGAGAATGATGATGGTTCTTGAACCGGACCGCCATGGCTCCTGGCTTTCTGACCTTCTTCACCTTGTCAAGGCCCCACCCATCCATCCGGGGGGAGGTCGGTCACAAGGCTGAAGGTGCAGCCGTTCTGCCAGGCGTCCTTTCCGGCGTCGGGTCGGGCGCACAGCATCAGATTGCGGGGGCCCTTGGCCAGGCGCCAGACCACCAGGCCGTCCTTGCCCGTGAACCGCTGCTGGAGGGAGAAGCCCCGGCCGGGCAACTGGCCGCGCAGCCAGTCCAGGGTGAAGGCCAGGCTCCAGGGGCTGCGGTATTGGTACAGGCCGGGCCATCCCTTGGCCGTGCGGACCAGCAGGTCGAAGGCCCGCAGGAATGCGGCGGCCACGGGAAATCCCTTGGGATTGAAGCCGGGGGCCTGTTCCCCCGCCCGGGACGGGACGCGGGACCGCAGCAGCAAAGCCCCCGAGCCGGAACGGGTGCGGAAGCCGTAAAGGATCAGCACCCAGTAGCTGTTCCGGCCCGGGAAAACCCGCAGGTCGCGCAGGCTGGCATCCTTGGGAAGGGCGCCGAGAAAGGTGAAATCCCGGAAATCCAGGGGCGGATGCCGCGCCGGGCCCAGGCCGCGCCGCCGGGCCGCCCGCATCCATTGCGCCTCGAAGGATCCGGGGTCCAGGCGGCTTTTAAGCATCAGCATCTGGGCCGGGGCGCCGTTCAGCCAAAGTCGGACCCGGTGCCGGACCCTGCCCGGCAGCCGGGTGGAAGCGGAGCGACCGCTTCCCGGGCCCCATACCACGCCGGGGCAGGAGGCGGGCGCGAGCCCCAGGCAACAACAAAAACCCCAGAGAAGCCTCCAACGGCAGGATGCCATCCCGAATCCCGGTCAAAAGAGGCTGTTGAACAGCCGGATCAAAAGGTGGTTGCCCGAGTCGGTCTTGCACACGCAACTGGTGGTCAGGGGAAGCCCGGCGGGAAACAGGGATCCGAGGAACCCGGGAAGGGGGTACATGTAAATCAAGGTGATCTTTTCCCCGAGAACCTGGCCGGCCAGACGGCCCATGAATATGGAAAGGAATCCGTGGGCTGCCAGCCCGCTGCCCGAGGAGCCGGTCAAGCCGCCCATGGCATTGGGCGTGTCCGCGCCCGTGGCCGATCCCACATGGAGGACAAGGCGGTGCGGCTGGAGGCTGGTTTCGGAAACGGCCAGGGTTTCGACCAGGGTCTGGCCGGTCATCACGGTGGGCATGTCGGCCATGCGCCCCTGCATGACCGCGAACTGGCGCAGGAGCATGGACATTTCCATGCGCGCGCGAAAGATCTGGAAGGCCTGCAGGGAAAGGACCAGGAAGAGGACGAAAAGGGGTGCCACCAGGGCCAGTTCCACCAGGGACTGTCCCCTGGCTCTGGAGGGGACCCTTCTTTTGATGTTGAGGAAACCGGCGGCCGCGCGGAGGATTCGCCCGGGGGTCAATGGATCACCTTGGGAAACGCGGGAAGGGGCAGGAGGCTGCTCAACGAGGCGCTCATCCCCTGCTCCAGGCGGCTGATCCATTGGTCGGCCACGCCGTTGCCGGTGCCGGGAACGTGGCCGTGGAAGAGCGCCGAGGCCAGGCTGCCGAAGCTGAGGTCCTGGTAAACCGGGATGAACGAGGGGGCGTAGTTGTCGGCGGTGAAATCCCAGAAATCCATGTTGCCGCCGCTGACCTCCACGCGCGAGGCCGAAAGCATGGGAGAAAGCCCGGACAAGAGTCCGCCCTGGAGCGAGGGAAGGGTGGACGTGGCGATGAGAAGGCGGTGGGGGCCGTTTTCGACGATGTCGATGGGGATGTCGATGTATCCCTCCACGACCTTCCAAACTTTGGATCCCTTGGCTTTCAGCCGAAAGCGCTTCATTTTTGGATCCCATTGCAATTGGTGCGGATCTTTCACGATGACTTCCCTCACCTCCCCGGTCTTCTTGCCGTTTTTACTCACCTGTTGGGTGGCCTTGGTCGGAAACTTCTTGGTGAGATAGGACTTGAAAAGTTTCGAAAACGCGCCCAGATGCAAAAGGCTTGCTGCGAACTCGACGAGGTGGCGCCGGCGCACGTTGAGGGAAGGGATGGGGCTGGGAACCGAGTCCGGCCCTCCGTTCCAAAGCGGCGGGAGCGGCTGAAGGCCATTTTGGTAGGACAGGCAGACGGCCGAAGCCTCCACCAGATCCATGGAGCCAGCATGAATTTTGACGCCTCCGACGCCCAGACCCTGGCCCGTGCCGGCGATCAGATCCTGCCCCTTTTGGATGGGAGATAATTCCGCCTTGATCTTCGGAATGAACCCGAGGGCTGCTTCCGGCCCGACCACGCAGGAAGCGATGATGGCCTCGGCCAGGTTTTCCACCCCCGCTGGGATG
>JAJYGY010000339.1 GCA_021790555.1 bacterium | reverse complement strand
TTGTGGTCAAAGCGGTCCAGCTCGGCGCGCAGGGCGCGCTTCAGGTCGCGGAAATCGGTCAGCACGCCGTCCTTCTCCTCGCCCAGCGCCTGCATCTCCACCCGGTAGGTGTGGCCGTGCAGGGCCGCGCAACGGTCGTGCCCCGGAAGCGAGGTGGCGGCGTCAAAACTGTCTTCGACCCTCAGTCTCATGGCATCCCCAACCATTTAGTTGCAGGTGCATCAATCGTTCAGGGGCGGACAACCCGGGGCGGTTCCTTCCGGGGGCTGGGATCGTCCAGGTTCACCTCGGCCCACTTGGTGGCCCCCTCCCACAGCCTCACGCTGACAAGGCCGGGCTGCCGGGCCGCCAGGTCGTGGAAGATGGCCAGGCACAGGTTTTCGACGCTGGGAAAGGAAAGCACTTCGTTGAGGTTCCGGTGGTCGAAGGCGGCCATGGCCTGCCTGGCCTGTTCGCGCAGGGCCTTGAAGTCGATCAGCATCCCACCCTTGTAGTCCCCCTGCACCACCACCTCCACCTTGTAGGTGTGGCCGTGGACCCCTTCCCCCCCGTCGATGCCCGGAAGGGCGTGGGCGCAGTCCATGTGGTCGATGATCCCAACCCGCATCCCGCCTCCTTACAGTTCCGCGATCGCCGCCAGCACTTCCGCGGCGTGCCCCTTGGGGCTCACCTTGGGCCAGACGCGGGCGACGCGGCCGTCCCTGCCGACGAGGAAGGTGGAGCGCTGCATGCCCATGTACTTCAGGCCGTACATGCTCTTCTGGGTCCAGGTGCCGTAGAGCCCGGCCACCTTCTTCTCCTCGTCCGCCAGCAGGACGAAGGGAAGCTTGAACTTGGTGATGAACTTGTCGTGGCTGGCCAGGGAATCGGGCGAGACCCCCAGCACCACGGCCCCGGCCTTTTCGAACTTGCCGTGGCCGGCGCCGAATTCGCAGGCCTCCACCGTGCACCCGGGCGTGTCGTCCTTGGGGTAGAAGTAGAGCACCACGGCGCTGCCCCGGTAGTCCTTCAGCGAGACCTTCTTTCCGTTGGAGCCGGCCACGCTGAAGTCCGGCGCCCGGTCCCCTTCCTTCACCTTCAGGCCGCCGGATCCGCCCCGGGGAGCCGGGGACTTGGCGACCCCGGCGGGCGCCGCGCTTTTCTTCTTCCTGGTCACGGGCATGTTGGCACCTCCGCGTGGGTTCCGCCATCCGCCGGGCCGCCCAACCGGGGCGGCCGGCAAACAAAAAGGCCCACCTCCTGGTTGCGAAGATGGGCCCGGCCGTGAAAAGACCCTTACTTCATCTCAAAAAGGGAGTTCAGCGAACCCAGCAGCATGTCCATGGGCACGCCGTAGCCCTCGCAGATCTGCTCCACGGTCTCGAACTCGCTGATGGAGCAGTGCGAGCAGCCGCCCAGGTGGAAGCCGGCGAAGACCTCGCGGGCGCGGGGATGCAGCTGCATGGCCTCGCCCACCGTCATGTCCCCGCGGAACTTCTTGTCCGCGACCCCCGCCGGAGCGGCTTGTGTCAGGTCCGAATTTTCCATAAAGTCCTCCGTAGAAGGTATCTTCCCGTCACTCCCCATTACGTTACAACGCCGCCCCTGGTTTGTCCAGGGGGCCGCGGCCGCGTCAGGAGGCGGCCGGAGGCGAAAAGGAGGGCTCCAGGGCGGCCGCCCTTTCGGCTTCGGCGGCCTCCAGGCTCCCTTCCCGAAGGTCCCCCAGCAGGCCCCGGTACCCTCCGGCGATCCTGGCAGCCAGGTCCTCCCAGCCCGCCTCCCTCCCCAGTTCCCGTCCCAGGCTGGTGAAGCCGCCGCCCAGGTTGGGCCCGAACACGCCCCGCCACAGGGCCTCGTCCAGGTCCAGCAGGAGCGACCCGTGGAAGAGCCCGGCCTGGCGCCGCCGGCGCTGGGCGCTGCCGAAGATCTTGCGGCCCCCCACCACCACGTCCGGGCAGGCCAGGCCGGAAAAGCAGTTGGCCGCGTGCCTCTCCCCCGCCCCGCCGCCGCGGAAGGAGGCCTCCAGGCCCAGGCCGCGCAGCGCCTCCACCACCGGCCGGCCCAGGCGCAGGTAGGAATCCGGCACGCTCCCCTCCAGCAGGGCGTGCCCGGCGGGCAGGACCAGGCAGAGGGTCAGTTCCAGGTGGTGCAGGATGGCGCCGCCGCCCGTGGGCCGCCGCACCAGGTCCACCCCGGCCCTGCCGGCGAAGTCCAGGTCGGCCACCTCGCCGGGCTTCTGGAAATATCCGAGCGAAAGCGTGGGCCGCGACCAGGCGTACAGGCGCAGCACCGGCACCCCGCCGGCGGGCATGCATTCCATCAGGGCGGAATCCAGGGCCATGTTCCTGGCCCCCTCCTGGGGGCCGGAGACGATCAGGCGGGCGGGGGCGGACACGGGGTCCATCTCAGGTTCGGCTGCCGCGCCGCCTTGCCCTCGTCCAGGCGGCCGACCACCGTGTTCACCGGGGCCTGGCGCAGCAGTTCGGGCGTTTCGACGGCCTCGCGGGCGATTCCCCGCAGGACTTCGGCGAAGGCGTCCAGGGTCTCCTTGGATTCGGTCTCGGTGGGCTCCACCATCAGCGCCTCGGGCACGATCAGGGGGAAGTAGACCGTGGGCGCGTGGTAGCCGAAATCCAGCAGGCGCTTGGCGAAATCCAGGGCGCTGACCCCGTTTTCGCGCTTCTGCCGCGAGGCGCTCAGCACGAACTCGTGCATGCAGCGGTCGCCGTAGGGGGCCTCGAACCTGTCCTTCAGCAGGGCCAGCAGGTAATTGGCGTTGAGCACGGCCCCCCGGGCCACCTCGGGAAGCCCGTCGCCGCCCAGGGCGCGCATGTAGACCAGCCCCCGCAGCAGCAGGCCGAAATTGCCGTAGAAGCAGCGCACCCGGCCGATGCTTTCGGGGAAGCCCTCCTCCTTCAGGTGGTATCCCGAGGCGTCCTTTTCCACCCGGGGCACCGGAAGGAAAGGCCGCAGGTGCTCCTTCACCCCGATGGGCCCGGCTCCCGGGCCGCCCCCGCCGTGGGGGGTGGAGAAGGTCTTGTGCAGGTTGAAATGCATCATGTCGCAGCCCATGTCCCCGGGCCGGGCCAGGCCGCAGATGGCGTTGAGGTTGGCCCCGTCGTAGTAGAGCTGGGCGTCCACGGCGTGCAGCATCGCGGCGATGGCGCGCACGTCCTTCTCGAACACGCCCACGGTGTTGGGATTGGTCATCATCAGGCAGGCCACGTCCGGCGAAAGCCTGGCCTTCAGGTCCTCCAGGTCGACATGCCCCTTGTCGTCGGACTTCACCGTCTCGACCTCGTAGCCGCACAGGGCCGCCGAGGCCGGGTTGGTGCCGTGGCTGCTGTCCGGCACCAGCACCTTGCGGGGACGGCGCCCCTTCTTTTCGTGGTAGGCGCGGCAGACGAACAGGGCGGTCAGCTCCCCCTGCGAGCCGGCCGTGGGCTGCAGGCTGATGGCGTCCATGCCCGAAATCTCGGCCAGCCAGCGCTCCAGCTCGAACATCACCTCCAGGGCGCCCTGCACGGTGTCCCCGCTCTGGTAGGGGTGCAGGTTGGCGAAGCCGGGCAGGGCGGCCACGTCCTCGTTCACCTTGGGGTTGTACTTCATGGTGCAGGAACCCAGGGGGTAGAAGTTGGTGTCGATGCCCATGTTGCGCTGCGACAGGTGGGTGAAATGCCGCACCAGGTCCAGCTGGGACACCTCGGGCAGTTCCGGCGCCCGGCCGCGGCGCAGGGCCCCGGGGAGGGTGGCCTCCGGCACGTCCAGGGCGGGCAGGTCGAAGGCCCGGCGGCCCGGGCTGGAGAGCTCGAAAATAAGGGGTTCGCTGCTCACGCGGCCTCCTTGATGGCGCGGGCAAGGACCTCGGCGTAGCGGTCCAGCTGGGCCCGGGTCTTGGTCTCCGTGGCGCAGACCAGGAGGTCCCGGGGCCGCGCCTTGTCGAAACGCGAAAGCTCCACTCCGGCCAGGATGCCCTGGCCGCGCATGGCCCGGCAGACCCCGGCCGATTCCACGGGAAGCCTCAGCGTGAACTCGCAGAAGAAGGGCGCCGCGTGGGGCAGCTCCACCCCGGGGACCCTGGACACCAGGCCGGCCAGGTAGTGGGCCTTGGAAAGGCACTGCGTGGCGACCTCCTGAAGCCCCACGGGCCCCAGGGCCGAAAGGGTGACCGTGGCGGCCAGGGCCAGCAGGGTCTGGTTGGTGCAGATGTTGCTGGTGGCCTTCTCGCGGCGGATGTGCTGCTCGCGGGTCTGCAGGGTCAGCACGAAGGCCCGCTGGCCCCGGTTGTCGTCGGTGATGCCGGCGATGCGGCCCGGCATGCGGCGCACCAGGGCCTGCCTGCAGGCGATGAAGCCCACCCAGGGACCGCCGAAGGAGAGCGGAATTCCCAGGGGCTGGCCCTCGCCGCAGGCGATGTCCGCTCCAAAGTCCCCCGGGGGGGCCAGCAGGCCGAGCGACACCGGCTCCACGCAGGCCACCAGCAGGGCCCCCTTGGAGTGGGCCAGGCCGGCCAGGTCGGCCCCGGATTCCAGGCAGCCGAAAAAGTTGGGGTTCATGAAGGCCAGGGCCGCGCAATCCTGGTCCAGGTGGGCCTCCAGGGCCTTCAGGTCGGCCGCTCCCGAGGCCGCCTGGGGCACCTCCACCACCTGGATCCCCTGCGGCCCGGCGTAGGTCTTCACCACCTGGCGGTACTCGGGGTGCAGGCCTTCGGCCAGCACCACCTTCTTGCGGCCGGTGGCAGCGCAGGCCATCAGGCAGGATTCGGCCAGGGCGTGCCCGCCCTCGTAGAGGCTGGCGTTGGAGACGTCCATGCCGGTCAGCAGGCAGACCATGGACTGGTATTCCCAGATGGCCTGCAGCATGCCCTGGGTCAGCTCGGGCTGGTAGGGCGTGTAGGAAGTATAGAACTCGCTGCGGCCCAGCACGTGCCGCACCACCGAGGGCGCGTAGTGCTCGTAGGCCCCGGCCCCCAGGTAGGACTCCAGCGAGGACACGGGCCGGTTGGCCCCGGCCATCCGGCCGAATTCGCGGGCCAGTTCCATCTCGCTCAGGTGGCCGGGCAGGGCCAGCGGGCGCCCCAGCCTGAGGTCCGGGGGGATGGAGTCGAAGAGCGAATCCACGGCCGGCTCTCCGATGGCCTTGAGCATGGCGGCCCGGTCGTGGTCGGTCAGGGGAAGGTAGGGGTGGGGCACGGATCCCTCGAAAACTCAGTGGTGTTCTTCGGCGCAGAACTTCTCGTAAGCCGCCGCGTCCATCAGGCCCGAAAGGTCCGCGCCCGGGGCCTCCAGCTTCACCAGCCAGCCCTGGACGAAGGGATCCCTGGCCAGGGCCTCGAAGTCCTCCGCCATTTTGGCGTTGACCTCGGCCACCTTGCCGGACACCGGGGCTTTCAGGTCGAAGACGGCCTTCACCGACTCGATGACGCCGAAGGGCTTGGCCGCCTCCACCGCACGCCCCAGCGGCGGCAGTTCCAGGAAGACGATCTCCTTGATGGCCGCCACGGCGAAATCGGTGATGCCCACCACCACCTTGCCGCCTTCCAGGCGCGCCCACTCATGGCTCTTGGTGTACCTCAGGTCCGCGGGAACCCCCACTTAAGCCTCCGGAAAATGGATGGATCAGTTCTTCCTCACCTTGGGCGGCACGAAGGGCCGGGGCACCACGCGCGCCCTCAGGGCCCTTTCGCGCACCTGCACCAGGATTTCACAGCCCGGCTTGGCCAGGTCCGCCGGCACGTAGGCCATGCCGATGGCGCGGCCCAGCGTGGGAGAGGGCGCGCCCGAAGTCACCCGGCCCAGGGCCTGGCCCCGCCCGTCCACCACGGCGTAGCCGTCGCGGCCGATGCCCTTGTCCTGCATTTCGAAGCCCACCAGGGCGCGCCTGGGCGCGGCGGCCCTGGCGGCCAGCAGGGCCTCCCGGCCGGTGAAGGCGCCCTTGTCCAGTTTCACCACCCAGCCCAGGCCCGCCTCCAGCGGGTGGGTGGTGCGGTCGATCTCGTGGCCGTACAGGGCGTAGCCCATCTCCAGGCGCAGGGTGTTGCGGGCGCCCAGGCCGATCGCCCTCAGTCCGGCGGCCTTGCCGGCCTCCATCAGGGCCTCCCACACGGCGGGGGCGTCGGCGTTTCCGAGGCAGATCTCGAAGCCGTCCTCCCCCGTGTAGCCCGAACGCGAAAGCAGGGTCTCGGCCCCGGCCACGCGGGCCTCGGCCAGGTGGTAGTACTTCAGGGCGTCCAGTCCGGCGCCGGTCAGGCCCGCCAGAATGGCCTGGCTGGCCGGGCCCTGCAGGGCGAACATGGCGCGGGGCAGGAACTCGAGCTGAAGGTCCGGGAAGCGCCCCGAATTCTGGCGCATCCAGGCGAAGTCGGATTCGGCGTTGGCGGCGTTGACCACCACGAAATAGCGGCCTTCGCCGATCTTGGAGACGATGATGTCGTCGAGCAGGGTGCCGTCAGGGGCGGGAAGCGTGGAATACTGCATCTGCCC
>JAJYGY010000226.1 GCA_021790555.1 bacterium | reverse complement strand
CTCCAGGTGAAGGTCTGGGTGTCGATGTCGGCGGTGTTGATCCCGGCATCCGCCACCACCAGGGGGGAGGAGGTCAGGCTCGACCAGGTGTTGGCGTAACTCGCGTTGGTGGCGGCCAGCTTCAGCTCCTCCATCTTGCTCTGCAACAGCGTGCCGGCGCGCATGTTGTCCTTTGATATATAGACCCCCCTGGTCGTCACCCGGAAGACATTCAAAAGCGCCAGGATCAGGACCGCCACGATGAAAAGCGCCAGCACCACCTCGATCATGGTGATCCCGCGTTGATCCATGCCGGAAGATGGACGAAAGAGTCGCATAGGAGCGGTCCAAAAGAACAGCTTTAAATGTATCAAAATATATACAAAAATATATATCAAATTAATACATCTTCGACTTCAGTATAGCTATTTCATCCTTGATTTTCAATCACAATATGTTTCAGGTCAACATTTAAAATATGGAAGGCAGTGGGTACAAAAAAAAAGAGAGCTTCAAAAGCTCTCTTTTTTGGAACATTCACTGCCAGGATGAAGAGTCTCTGGCGGAAACCTCCATGGTTGAAAGACTCAGGACACTTTGGTCACGTTCGCGGCCTGGGGTCCCTTGGCGCCGTCCACGATGTCGAAACTGACGGCCTGGCCCTCGGCAAGGGTCTTGAAGCCGTCCCCCTGGATCGCGGAGAAATGCACGAACACGTCCGCGCCGTTGGGCTGCTCCAGGAAGCCGAAGCCCTTCTTCTCGTTGAACCACTTGACCTTCCCCTGCACTGAACCCATCTTCCCCTCCTGCTGATCCTCCAAGGACCTTCCACACAAACCCCCGCTTTCCACAAAGCGGGCGGCCAAGGCCCCATTCATGCTACTAAATTTCCGGAGAATTTTCATCCCCTTTTTTCCATTCGGCGGACCTGGGGTCCCCGGCCCGCGCCCCTTGCCAGGGCAAACAGAACTTGTAAATTGCCCCCGCGCGGCTATACTGTTGCCGGTCTTCTGAGCCCTCCCGCCCGCTCGAGGTCGAGGCATGAAAGATGTGGTGATCGTCGAGGGGGTGAGAACCCCCTTCGTCAAGTCCGGCACCCTGGCCAAGGACCTGCCGGCCCAGGAACTGGCCCGCCAGGTGCTCCAGGCCCTGCTCGGCCGGGTTTCCCTGCGCGCCGAGGAACTGGACGAGGTGATCTTCGGCTGCGTGGCCCAGCCCGCCGAGGCCGCCAACGTGGCCCGGGTGGCCCTCATCAACGCCGGCCTTCCCCTGGGAATCCCCGCCCACACGGTGCACCGCAACTGCGCCTCCTCCATGCAGTCGGTCAGCGCGGCCTTCGAGATGATCCAGGCCGGCAGCGCCGAGGTGGTGGTGGCGGGCGGCACGGAATCGCTGTCCAACACCCCGCTGATCTACTCCAAGGCCTTCACCGAATTCTTCGCCCGCCTTTCCCGGGCCAGGACCTTAGGCCAGAAGCTCTCCACCCTGGCCGGTTTCCGCCTTTCCATGCTGGCCCCGCGCGTCTCCCTGATGGAGGGCCTCACCGACCCCACCTGCGGCCTCAACATGGGCCAGACCGCCGAGGTGCTGGCGCGCGAGTTCGGCATCGGGCGCGCCGAACAGGACGCCTTCGCCGTGGAATCGCACCGCAAGGCCGCGGCCGCCCAGAAGTCCGGCCGCCTGGCGCGCGAGATCGCGCCCCTCTACGCCCCGCCCTCCTTCGAGCCCCTTTCCCTGGACAACGGCGTGCGGCCCGACAGCAGCGTGGAAAAGCTGGCCGGCCTAAAGACCGTCTTCGACCGGGCCCACGGCACGGTGACGGCCGGAAATTCCAGCCAGATCACCGACGGGGCCGTGGCCCTGCTGGTCACCACCCGCGAGAGGGCCGAGTCCTGGGGCGTCAAGCCCCTGGCCCGCATCGCCGGCTTCGCCTACGCCGGCCTGGAACCGAAGCGCATGGGCCTGGGGCCGGTGTACAGCAGCGCCCGGCTGCTGAAGAAGCTGGGCCGCCGGCTTTCCGACATGCAGCTGGTGGAGATCAACGAGGCCTTCGCCGCCCAGGTGCTGGCCTGCCTGCGGGCCTTCGAATCGGACACCGTCTCGCGCGAACGCCTGGGCCTGGACGCGGCCCTGGGCGCCCTGGACCCGGCCCGCCTCAACGTCAACGGCGGGGCCATCGCCCTGGGCCATCCGGTGGGTTCCTCGGGCGGCCGCCTGCTGCTCACCCTGGCCCTGGAATTGAAGGACCGCGGCCTGTCCACCGGCCTGGCCACGCTGTGCGTGGGCGGGGGCCAGGGGGCCGCCTTCGTGCTTGAAAGGACGGAATACACCCAATAGAAAGGAGTCGGCATGAAAGAAGGCTCGAAGTCCGCCACCCAGGCCATCACCCTGGCCGTGCTGGTGGCGGCCCTGGGTTACTTCGTGGACATCTACGACCTGGTGCTCTTCCTCATCGTCCGCATCAAGAGCCTGCACGGCCTGGGCATCACCGACCCCAAGGCCGTGCTCGACCAGGGGCAGTTCCTGCTCAGCATGCAGGGTTACGGCCTGCTGCTGGGCGGCATCCTGTGGGGCGTGCTGGGCGACAAACGCGGGCGCCTTTCCGTGCTCTTCGGCTCCATCGGCCTGTATTCCCTGGCCAACCTGGCCAACGCCTTCGTCACCACCATCCCGGCCTACGCGGCCATGCGCTTCCTGGCCGGCGTGGGGCTGGCCGGCGAGCTGGGCGCCGGCGTGACCCTGGTCAGCGAGATGATGCCCAAGGAGACGCGCGGAATCGGCACCAGCCTGGTGGCCGCGGTGGGCATTTTGGGCGCGGTGGTGGGCTTCCTGGTGGGCGGAAGCCTGGGCTGGAAGGCCGCCTTCATCGTGGGCGGCCTGATGGGCCTGGCCCTGCTGGCCCTGCGCCTGGGGGTGATGGAATCGGGCATGTTCGAGTCCCTGCGCGGCAGGAAGGTGAAGGCGGGCAACTTCTTCAGCCTGTTCACGTCCTGGGCGCGGCTGCGCAAGTACCTTTCCGTCATCCTCATCGGCGTTCCGCTGTGGTTCGTGGTGGGCATTTTGGTGGGCTTCAGCCCCGAGCTGGGCAGGGCCCTGGGCATGGCCAGCCCCCCCAGCCCGGGCAAGGCCGTGCTCTACACCTACATCGGCCTGGCCATCGGCGACCTGGGCGTGGGCCTGGTCAGCCAGTTCTTCCGCAGCCGCAAGAAGCCGGTGGCCCTGTTCCTGGCCCTGGCCACCCTGTGCATGGGGGTCTATTTCCTGGCCGGGCCCTTCTCCCAGGAGGCCTTCTACTGGGTCTGCCTGGTGCTGGGCCTTTTCTGCGGCTACTGGGCCATGTTCGTCACCATCGCCTCGGAGCAGTTCGGCACCAACATCCGCGCCACCGTCACCACCACCACGCCCAACTTCGTGCGCGGCATGGTGGGCCCCATGATCTCCGCCTTCGACTTCGGCATCCCCCGCTTCGGCATCGTGCGCAGCGCCGAGCTGCTGGCCCTGGCCACCGTGGTGCTGGCCGCCCTGGCCCTCTGGGGCATGCCCGAAACCTACGGCAAGGACCTGGATTACGTGGAAGAACCGCTGATATAGGCGTCTCGCCAAGGGAGGCTTCGATGAAAACGCGGCTGGAAATGAAGGACGGCGTCGCCCACCTGCTGCTGGACGACCCGGACAAGAAGGTGAACACCCTGGGCGGGGAGATGGTGGAGGAGATCTCCTCCCGCCTGGACGAACTGGCCGGGGACGGGGGCGTGAAGGCCGTGGTGATCCGCTCGCCCAAGCCCACGGGTTTCCTGGCCGGCGCGGACATCGACGAGCTGAAGTCCATCGCCCTGTCGCCCCAGGCCGAGGAGGGCGGCACCCGGGCCTCGCGCCGGGGCCAGGCCCTGATGGACAAGGTGGAGGACTTCCCCAAGCCCGTGGTGGCGGCCGTGCACGGCCCCTGCCTGGGCGGCGGCCTGGAACTGGCCCTGGCGGCCCAGGCCAGGGTGGCCGGGGACGACCCTTCCACCCGCCTGGGGCTGCCCGAGCTGAAGCTGGGAATCCTGCCTGGCTTCGGCGGCACCTACCGCCTGCCGCGCCTGGTGGGCCTGGTCGGGGCCATGGAGGCCATCCTGGCCTCCAAGACCTTCGAAGCCCGCCAGGCCCTCAAGCGGGGCCTGGTGGACGAGGTGGCCGCCGTGGAGCAGCTGCCCGGGGTGGCCGGACGCCTGGCGCTGTCGCTGCTGCAGCCGTCGGCCCGCGGCAGGCTCCTGGGCAGGCGCCACGCCGCCCTTCCCCTGGGGCAACGCCTGATGGGCGCTCCCGGCCTGAAATCCCTGGCCGTCGCCAAGGCCCGCAAGCAGGTGGTTTCCAGGACCGGCACCCACTACCCCGCCCCGCTGGAATTCCTGGAACTGCTCTCCAGCCGCCTGGGGAGCCCCCGCGCCGCGCACCTGGACGCCGAGGCCAGGGCCCTGGGCCGCCTGCTGGCCACGCCCGTGGCGGCCAACCTCATCCGCCTGTTCTTCCTGGGCCAGGACGCCAAGAGGCAGGTGAAGGGCGCCAAGGGGGCCCGGGTGGAAAGGGCCGGGATCATCGGCTCGGGCTTCATGGGATCGGCCATCGCCATCCCCCTGGCCGACAAGGCCGGCCTGCCCGTGGCCCTGAAGGACACCTCCGAATCCGTGCTGGGGCGGGCCCTGAAAAAGGGCTGGGACTTCGAGTCCGGCCGCGCCCGGCGCCGGCAGGTCAGCCGGCTGGAGGCCGAAAGGCGCTTCCACCTGTTTTCGCCCTCCCTCGGCTGGGAGGGATTCTCGCGCGTGGACGTGGCCATCGAGGCCGTGCCCGAGATCCTCGACCTGAAGCGCTCCATCATGGCCGAGGCCGAGGCGGCCATGCGGCCGGACGCGGTCATCGCCAGCAACACCTCGACGCTTCCCATCACCAGCCTGGCCGAGGGCGCCCGCCATCCCGAAAGGATCGTGGGCATGCACTTCTTCTCCCCGGCCGAGCGCATGCCCCTGGTGGAGGTCATCCCCGGGGGGAAGAGCTCGCCCCAGGCCCTGGCCACGGTGGTGGACCTGGCCCTGAGGATGGGCAAGACCCCGGTGGTGGTGGCCGACCGGCCCGGCTTCCTGGTCAACCGCATCCTCTTCCCCTACCTGCTGGAATCCCTGCTGATGCTGGAGGAGGGCATCCCGGTGGCGCGGGTGGACAAGGCGGCCGTGGACTTCGGCATGCCCCTGGGGCCCGTCAAGCTCATCGCCGAGGTGGGCGTGGAGGTGACGGTGAAGGCCGGCCACGTGATGCTGAAGGCCTTCGGCGACCACCTGGCGGCCCCCAGGCTGATGGAGCGCCCCGACTTCGCCCAGGCCTTCGCCAAGGGCCCGGACGGCAAGGCCCGGGTCAACCCCGCCATGATCTCCCAGTGGGTGGGCAAACCCGACCCGGGCATCCCGGACAGGGACATCCAGGACCGCCTTTTCGTGGCCATGATCCTGGAGGGCCTGCGCTGCCTCAAGGAGGGCATCGTCGCCGAAGCGGGCATGCTGGACCTGGCCATGGTCTTCGGCACCGGCTTCCCGCCCTTCCGGGGCGGCCTGATGCGCGAGGCCGACCGGCTGGGCGCGCCCGCCCTGCTTCAACGCTGCCGCGAACTCGCGGCCCAATACGGGCCCCGCTTCCAGCCCCTGCCGGAGCTGGAGGAGAAGGCCCAGAACGGAGGGAGGTTCTGCCAGGCATGAGCGACACGGCTTCCAACATGCGCGGATCCAAGTTCCTGCGCTTCCGCTGCACCCACTGCGGCAACTGCTGCACCGACACCATCGTGCCCGTCACCCACCACGACCTGAAGCGCCTCAGCAAGGGCACCGGCCTCAAGGCCGAGCGCTTCTGCGCCTTCTACAAGGCCGACGATTTCGACGACGGCGGCGAGGGCCTGGGCTGGGTGGAACTGGCCGAGGGCAGGCGGGTGCTGGGCCTCAAGAAACAGGACAAGGCCGACGCCTGCTTCTTCTTCAAGGACGAGCGCTGCTCGGTCTACGAGCACCGCCCCATCACCTGCCGGGTCTATCCCTTCCAGCTGGATTTCAACCGCCAGGGCCAGGTGACCCGCATGTCCATCAACGACGCGGTGGAATGCCCCTACGAGCTTGACAGCAGCCAGAAGCTGGCGGAAATATTGAAGAACTGGAACGCGGACGACCGGCAGGACGACGCTTATTTCAGGAAGGTGGAGGCCTGGAACCGCCGCCACAAGGGCGGCACGGCCGAGGAGTTTTTGAGGTTTCTGGGGGTCTGAGGCCGGCGCCTCCCCCGCTTCCCACGTCCCTTCAAGGAGGTTCCATGAACAAGGCATTGCTGATCGGCGCGCTGCCCCTGGCCCTGGCCCTTTCCGGCTGCGGCAACAACCCGCCCAAGGCGGCCGAGGGCGCCCCGGCCGCGGCGGCTTCCGCCGCCCCCGCGGCCACCGACGCCTCGGTGGGCAAGGCCCGCACCCTGCCCG
>JAJYGY010000037.1 GCA_021790555.1 bacterium | reverse complement strand
CAGGTAAGCAATACCATCACGGCGCAGCAGTCCCTGTGGGGCGATTGCCTGCTTTTCGTCGCCTCGGCGCCGTCGATTTCGCTGGCGTCGTCGTCCGTCAACCTGGACACCTTTCAGTTCGTGTACATCTACGTGGCCCAGATGCCGGACCACCCCATTCCCCAGACAGGCCCCCGCCTGGGTCTGGTGGAATGGCGCAGCATCCCCTTCATCAACTACCAGGACTTGGTCAACCTTCAGACCAGCAACAAGCTGACCTACACGGCTTCTGTCTTGAACAACCCCCCCTACGACATCAACCTGGCCTGGGACCCCGATGCCTCATCCCCGGCCACAGCCTTCTACCAGATCAAAAACAACTCTTCCTACCTGAATCCCGTAGTCCCCACCCTCAGCGCTCCGGTGATCCAGACCCACGTGTGGAACGAGATGGGGGACTACCTGGGCCCCCAGGACACCCACTTGGATGGACTGACCCACAACCGCTCCTACCTGTACCAGGTTCCCGGAGGCGTGTCCGGTTTTCCCAGCAGCTATTCAGTAGCCTACAACAACTCCACCGTGACGGCGACCTGGCGCGTCAATTACCTCATCGCCTCCTTCCGGTCCCCCAACCAGCCCGGCGCCAGCCTTCCCTTCCTGAACGTGCCGGTGGCCGCCCAGCCGGAAGTCGACGGGTTTCCGGCCGGGTTCGAGGTCTTCATCACCGGGCAACCCGCAGGGAGGACCCTTTTCGCCAGCATCTCCTTCATGGCGGCCTCGGGCGCCACCACCCCAAAAGTGGGATTTCTGGCCTCGCAGACCACCTGCACTCAGGAATTCAAGGACAACTTCTAATTTTCGTGGAAACCATGGGATTCAAGGTGCAGGTAAAAAAGAAAGGCGCCGGCCGGCCGGCCGTCAACCGCGGCGCCATCCTCCGGCGGACAAGCCGCTGGGCCAGCTGGTGGATCCTTGGCCAGGGGACTTTCCTGTTGGTGTTGACCAGCCGCCTGGCCCAGTGGACCTCCATGCGCTGGGATTTCACCAGCTTTCCGCCCCAGAAGCTCCTGGGGGTTGCCCTGGTCGCCCTGGGTTACTTCCTGTGGAAGTCCCTGAGGCAGGAGGGAGAGAGTCACCCCTGGGTGGTCGACACGCTCCTGATCTATTTCCTGGGCTGCTTGGTGGTGGAGCTGGACTGCCTGCGCGTTTCCAGCCTGATGCCGGCGGAAAAGGCGATGTTCCTGATCAACGCGGCCTTCGCGGCCTCGCTCCTTTACTTCCGTGAATGGTCCGCCGGGGCCAAACCGGCCCCGCCACCGACGCCTCCCGCGTCTCCCGCGGAAGGGGCCTGAAACCCGCGTTCCAACCGGAAGGCCTCCGGACGCGAAAAAAGCCCTTGTGAAAAGGGCTTTTTTTGCGCGTCCAGCCTGGTAAAATGGGGGTGAGGAGGGCTTTGCGATGGGGACGGGGGTTTGCGAAATCTGCGGGCGGACGGTGCTGTTGAGCGCCTTTGACACCTGCTACGCCTGCCGGGGCCAGCGCGAAAGGCAGTACGAGAAGGTACTGGAATACCTCAAGGGCCATCCCGGGTCCAACATCGACCTCATCGCCGCGGCCACCGGCGTGGAGCCCAAGCTGGTGCTGAAGCTGCTGCAAAAAGGCAGCCTGAAAGTGGCCAAGGACGCCTACAAGCCGAAATGCCAGTCCTGCGGCCGGCCCGTCGACTCGGGCCGCTTCTGCCGCGACTGCGCCCGCTCCGCCAAGCCGAAAAAGTGAGGGGCCTCACAGCCCGGTGTAGAACTTCATCAGCACCGAGGCCAGGTCCTCGTCGTTGTAGGTCAAGGTGAATCCGCCGTAGTACATCGGCGCCAGCAGGGCGTCGTCCGCCCCGGCCTGCAGGGCGAAGGAGCGGAGGAAATGCACCTGGGCGCCCAGGTCCAGCTGCAGGGTGGGCCTGCCGAACTGGTAGGTGGTGGCGTCCAGGGCCAGGCGGTCTCCCAGCAGGTCGGCGTTGAGCCCGGCGGCCAGGTAGGTGCGCTTCAGGCCTCCCCACAGGAACAGCGGCGTATCCAGGGCCCGGAAGCCCAGCTGCGCGTCCAGGCCGTACTGGCCGTTGTTGGAGTCGGTCGTGGCGCTGTTGGTCAGGTTGAAGTATTCCACCCCCGCCATGTAGTAGCGGTCCGGGTTGGGCACGACTCTCAGGTCGGCCAGGCCCGCGAACTGCGTGCCCCCGTACTTGTTCATGCCCGCGTCCAGGTAGAACCGCACCCGGTCGATCTTGTCGGCGAACTTCTGCACCACCCCGGCCACCCTGCTCACCGAGGCCATGGTGGCGCGCACCTCCTGCTTGGTCTGGGGGTCCAGGATGGTCTCGTTGACGTTCTGGCCCACCTGGCCGATGCGCACCGCCGCCAGGCGCAGCTGCTTGACCGCGTCGACCATCTGCGCGTAGAGCTCGTCGTCGCGGAAGAGGCGGCCCACCGAGCTGTCCCGCGACTGGGCGTAGAGCACCAGCTGGTTGGCCCTGGCCAGCAGGGTGCGCACCTGTTCCTCCAGCACCGGCACCTGGGCCAGGGTGTCCTGGTGTTCCCGCGAGGCGATCAGTTCGCCGCTGCGCAGGGGCGGCTGGCCGGGGGTGCCCGGGGTCAGCTCGATGAACATGTCGCCCAGCAGGCCCATGGAGATGATGCGCATGACCGTGCCCTGGCGCAGGAAGGGCCGCACGGCGCGCTCCACCTCGATCTACACCTGCAGGCGGTGGTCCGAACCGGGCGGAAGGAAGTCCACCGAATCCACCTCGCCCACCTCCACGCCCGAAAAATAGACCGGCGCGTCGCGCTTCAGCCCGGCCACGTCGTCGAAACGGCCGTAGAGCACGAAGCGCGAAGCCAGGGGGTTGAGGCCCCGGTTGGGGAACAGCAGCACCACCAGCACGATGACCAGGGCGATGGCGACCAGGATCCCCACCTGGAAGTTCATTTTGGCGAGCCGCAGGCTCCGTTTCATCTCTCACACCCTCGCGTGGGAGGCCGGCGGCCGCCCCTTCCGGGGACGGCCGTCCTTCCTCGCAGGTTTGTCTCCTCGCTCCTTCAGGGGGCCTGGCGGCCCCCCAGGCCCTCCAGGACCTCGCCCTGGAAAAACCGCCTCAGCGTGTCCTCGGGGCGCTCCCGCAGTTCCCCGGCCGTGCCGCTCCACAGCACCCGCCCCTGGCGCAGCAGCAGGAAATGGTCCGCCACGCGCCAGGCGTCGTCGAGGTTGTGGGTGACGAAGATGGAGGACACCGCCCGGTAGCGCTTCACGTCGTTGACCAGGTCGCACAGGCTTTCGCAGGTGGCCGGATCCAGGCCCGTGGTGGGCTCGTCGTAGAGCATGAATTCCGGCTCGTAGATGAGGCTGCGGGCCGTGGCCACGCGCCTGCGCATGCCGCCCGACAACTCGTCGGGCATCATGTCCAGGGTGTGCTCCAGGCCCACCAGCTTGAGCATCTCGCGGACCTTCTCCTCCACCTCGACGCCGTGCTTCCTTCCCCGGAAGCCGTGCTCCAGCAGGAAATAGCCCACGTTCTCGCCGACCGTCAGCGAGTCGAACAGGGCCCCTTCCTGGAAGACCATGCCCATCTTCTTGCGCAGCTCCACCATCTCGGCGTGGCGGTACTGGGTGATGTCCTGGCCGTCCACCAGGATGTTCCCGGAATCGGCCTCGATGAGCCCCAGCAGCAGCCGGAGGATGGTGCTCTTGCCCGAGCCGGAACCGCCCAGGATCACCAGGGTCTCGCGCTTGGCCACCGAGAAGGTGACGTCCTTCAACACCGGCTGCCTGCCGTAGGAAAAATCGACGTTGCGGAATTCGAGCATGCCGCCACCCTTTCCTACAGCCCGTACAGCGCGATGAAGATCAGCCCCATCAGCGCGTTGGAGACGAAGATGAGGATGCAGCAGGTGACCACGGCCCGCGAAACCGCGTTGCCGACGCCCCGCACCCCGTTTTCGGTGCGCAGGCCGAAGTAGCAGGCCACCGTGGCGATCAGCCAGCCGAACACGAAGGGCTTGAAGAGGCCCGAGGACACGTGCCGCCAGTACAGGGCCATCTGGGCCTGGTACCAGTACATCCCGGAATCCACCGTGGCCACCACCCAGCCGCCCACCAGGTTGGCCAAAACGCAGAAGACCGTCAGCACCGGCGAGATCAGGGTCAGGGCCCAGACGCGGGGCGTGGCCAGCTTGCGCTCCGGGTCCTGGCCCAGGGCGGTGATGGCGTCGACCTGGTTGCCGATCTTCATGCTGCCCAGCTCGGCCGCGATGGCCGCGCCCACCCTGCCCGTCAGCATCAGGGCCACCACCAGGGGGCCCAGTTCGCGCACGGCCGTCACCCCGATGACCCTGCCCAGGGTGATCTTGGCGCCGTACTGCTCCAGCTCGCCCTGAAGGAACAGGACGTTGGAAAGCCCGGCGAAGAAGCCGGTGAAGAGGATCACCGGCAGGCTCTGGATCCCCAGGGTGTAGGCGTTTTCCACCACCTCGGAAAGGCGCAGGGGGTGGGTGATGCCCAGGGCGGTGCTGCGGAAGGAGAAGGTGGCGAAATCGCCCAGGCCGAGGACGACCTGCCTGGCTTTTTTAAGGAATCCGTTCAACGTGGAACGCTCGCGGCAGGGGGAATCGGCGGCGCCGTCCGGGAAAGCCGGGTGGACCGGACCGCCGGGGGCCTTGGCGAAAATTCAGGGCCCATTATAGTTTCTGGTCCGCCGCCCGGCCAGCCTTTTCCGGGCCGCCGCGGCCGCGGGGGCTAGGCGGCGGGCCGCAGGCGCGCGGCGGCGGCGCGGTCCACCATCCACACCAGTTCGCCGGATTCCGGCTGGATGATCTGGGCCGGCAGGTTTTCCGGCCTGGGCTCCCCTTCCAGGACCTGCTTCAGGGTCTCGGCCTTGTCCGCCCCGCTCACCAGGAACCACACCCGGCGCGCCCGGTTGAAGACCGGCGGGGTCAGGGTGATGCGGGTGGCGTTGGCCCCCCGGGCCCAGTATCCCACGCAAAGCCTGGCCGTCTCCTTCAGCACGGGGGCCTGGGGGAACAGCGAGGCCGTGTGCCCGTCCGCCCCCATGCCAAGCAGCACCAGGTCGAAGCGGGGCCACTCGCCCTTGCCGAGCGAGAAGCAGGCCTCGATCTCGCGGGAATAGGCCTCGGCCGCCTTCTCGGCCTGGGGAAACTCGGAAAGCACGCGGTGGATCTGGTCCTGCGGCACGGGCATGCGCGAAAGGAACACGGCGTAGGCGGCCCGGTAGTTGTTGTCCAGGGATTCCGGCGGCACGTGGCGCTCGTCCCCCCAGAAGAAGTGCGTCTTCTTCCAGGGAAGCTCGGGCCGCTTGGCCTTGCGCCAGTCGATGCGCAGCCGGCGGAACAGCTTCAAGGGCGTCCTGCCGCCGGAAAGCGCCACGCGGAAGGCGTCCCTTTCGGCCACGGCCCGCTCGGCCTCCTTCAGGAACCGCTCGGCCGCGGCCTGGGCCAGGGCCTCGTCGTCCTCGAACACCTCGATCTTCGGCCGGATCCCCGGCATGGCTGGCCTCCTTCCTTGGCCCGCCCGGCGGGCGGGGTTGAACCGCTACGGCAGCGCCGTCCGCAGGGCGTGGCAGGCCGCCCCCAGCAGGGCCGCCTTGTCGTTGAGGATCACCTTCACCGGAATCCCCTCCAGGAGCCCGCGCACGCGGTCCTTGGCCAGGAAGGCTTCCATGAATCCGCCCCGCCGGATGGCGGGAAGCAGGGCCGGCGCGATGCCGCCCCCGATGAAGACGCCGCCGGTGGAAAGGAACTTCAGGGCCGTGTTGCCGGTTTCGGCGCCGTAGATGTCCAGGAAGAGGCTGAGGGCGCGCTCGGCCAGGGGGCACTTCCCTTCCAGGCCGGCCTGGGCCAGGGCCCGGGCGGGATCGGGGCCCGCCATCTCGCGGGCCAGCCAGTCCGGCTCCCGGTCCGGCCCCGCCTCCTTCAGGTAGCCGTAGACGCGCAAAAAGCCGGGCCCGGAAAGGATCATCTGGTAGCTGACGCGCCTGAATTCCCTCTGCAGGTGCTTCATCAGCCCCACCTGCAGGTCGTCGGCCGGGGCGAAGTCCACGTGGCCGCCTTCCGAGGCGCACACGTGGGTGCGCCCCTCCACCCTGATCAGGCCGGCCTCGCCCAGCCCGGTGCCGGCCGCGATCAGGGCCTGGTTGCCTCCCTCCACCGGCCGGCCCGTCTGCAGGGTGAAGTAGTCCTTGTCCTCCAGCCATTCCATGCCGTAGGCGTTGGCCTCCAGGTCGTTGATGAGCACCACCCGGGGGACGCCCAGGTCCCCGCGCAGCCGGGCGGCGTCCAGCACCCAGGGCAGGTTGTGGATCTTGGCGCGCCCGTCCAGCACCGGCCCGGCCACGCCCAGGCAGGCCGCCTCCACCTCCGCCCCGCCGCGGCCGATGAAGGCCCTGGCCGCGGCCGCGAAGGATTCGTGCCCGCTGCTGGGCAGCACCGTCTCTTCCTTCA
>JAJYGY010000214.1 GCA_021790555.1 bacterium | reverse complement strand
CGTCGAAGCAGCTCAGAAAGCTATAGAGGGTAAATTAGCGTGATCTCTATATGAATTGGAGGACGTATGAAAAACATAACAATGATAATAGAGGACGAGTCGGATTTTCTCAACATAAGTGAATTCGCGGACTTTCTTCATCTTTTCAGGGGAACAGTAAATGCTCTTACAAAAATAATTCCAGAAACCGAATGGCAAAAAATTTACGTTCCTAGCAATACTGAAGTTTTCGAATATATCAACCAAATTCAAAAATACTCCATCAAGGACCTTGACTCTTTATTTAGTTCAGACAAACCCGCGAAAGTTCTTAGTATCATGCAAATAAAGAGACA
Organism: bacterium; assembly: GCA_021790555.1. Lineage (GTDB taxonomy): Bacteria > Oederibacteriota > JAJYGY01 > JAJYGY01 > JAJYGY01 > JAJYGY01. The sequence goes on along the minus strand of JAJYGY010000214.1, from coordinate 6,167 downwards.
AAGCCCTACAGAAATTGTAATGGCTGGTTCGGTCCTACTAATAGTCCTTGCTGTAATTTTTTCTGGTGGAAAAATAGAAATTTCAGGAGTACTTAAGGCACATCTTCCTCCATTTGGAACAGGTGTAAAAGCATTAAGGTCTGCTTTGGGATTGGACAAGTCAGTTAAAGCGACTTTTGGGGTTCGAGATAGCAGAATCAAGCTAAGTTCCTCAGAGTACTCAGAACTAATGAAGCAAGATCCTTCGACAAGAGGGGACGGAGGATTTCAACGATTTTTGGTCGATTTGCAACACCGAATCGACCATCGCACCAAGACACTTGAATTAAGTATGGGAGACTTGGAACGAATATACCGTTATAAGGCAAATCCCGGGAAGGGTGGTTGGCAAAGCAGATTTAAAAAGATCTTTGGACGCTCTTTTCCCTAACTTGATCTACGGAAATCACTAATTCATAATGGTCACTTTTTCAAAGAATTTCCGTTTCCGTCCCCAATCGCCCTCGCTGTGGCTGGGCCGTTTCACGCCCTACAGTCCGCGCCACGCCGGCAACCTGCTGTGCCTGGGCCGGGAAGCCGGGGCCCTGCCCCTGCTGGCCTGGCGGCGCGGCGGCGCCGAGGACCGGCTGCCGGCGGAGGCCGGGCTTTCCGCGCGCGCCCTGTCTGACGCCGTGCTCGCCGGGCGGCGCCTGCTTGCCGGGGGCGCCCACGGGCACGGGGAGGCCTATTTTTCCATCAATGAATTCGGGCAGGTGCTGGTGGTGGACGAGGGCGCGCCCGGGCGGGCGGCCCTGTGCGGCGAGGTGGAGGACCTGCCCCGCTTCGTGGACGGGGACGGCTCCAGGCTGGACCTTTCGCGCGACCCGGGCCTGGAGCCGGGCGAGGCCTGGGGGCTTCCGCTGCTGGGATGCCCCTTTTACCTTTCGCGCCGCACGCGGCTGTATTTCCAGCACGCCGACGGCCGGCAGGAGCAGCCCGGCGTGCAGGACTGGGAGCTGGTGGAATCCCTGCGCGGCCTGCATCCCTCCGGCCCCCTGCGCCTGCTGGTGACCCCGGCGGGGTTCGTGCTGGCGCCGGCCCCGGACGGGGCGGACCTGCCCCCCCAATCCGGCGCCGGGGCCGGCATGGTCTTCGCCGGCCGCATCCGTCAGGAACACTGGTTTGAAAAGGAGGACGGCGCCGGCTAGGCCGCCTTCTCCCCGGCCTCCTCAGGCCTCCTGCTGCCGCACGATGTCCCGGAAGTACCCCGGCTGCCGCATCAGCTCGCCGGGTTCGCCCTGCTCGGCCACGCGGCCGCCGTCGAACACGGCCAGCCGGGCGCAGTGCATCACGGCCGAGGCGCGGTGGCTGATGATGAAGGCGCTGCGGCCCTCCAGCCGGACGCGCAGGGTCCTGAGGATGCGCTTCTCCGTCTCCCCGTCCAGGGCGCTGGTGCAGTTGTCCAGGATGACCAGTTCGGGCCCTCCCAGCAGGGCCCGCGCCAGGGCCAGGCGCTGGCGCTGCCCGCCCGAAAGCGTGAGGCCCTTCTCCCCCAGGTCCGTGTCCAGTCCGCGCGGCAGGGCCCGCACGAAGGGCTCCGCCTCGGCCGCCTTCAGGACCTCCCACACCTCCCCGTCCCCCGCCCCGGCGCGCCGGAAGTTGAGGTTGTCGCGGATGCTGCCGGAAAAGAGGATGGGCTCCTGCGGCACCAGGCCGAAGGCCCGGCGCAGGCTGGGAAGGTCCCATTCCCTGAGGTCGCGCCCGTTGACCAGCACGCGGCCCTTCTGCGGCTCGTAGAAGCGCAGCAGCAGGGCCATCAGCGTGGACTTGCCGGACCCGCTGGGCCCCAGGATGCCCACCTGCTCGCCCGCCCGCAGCCGCAGGCCGGCGTCGCGCAGGGCCCAGGGCATCTCCGCCCCGTAGCGGAACCAGACCCCCTCGAAGGCCACCTCCTTCAACGGCCCCCTGAACTCGCGGGCGCCCGGCAGGTTCTGGATGGCCAGGGGCCGGTCCAGCAGCTGGTAGACCTTGGTGAGCGAGCCGCTGGCCTCGCTGATGAGCTGGGGAAGGGTGCAGATCTGCAGCACGGCCGGGTAGAGGCTGTTGAAGTAGCCGTAGAAGGCCACCAGGGTGCCCAGGGTGGTGCGCCCGCGCAGGTAGAGCCAGCCCCCCACCAGGAAAACCAGGATGTAGCCCAGGTGCACGCACAGCCCGTTGAGCGACCCGTAGAGCGCGCGCAGGTAGGTCTGGCGCACGTTCAGGTCGGCGTGCAGGAAGGTGCGCCGGCGGAAGGCCGCGCTTTCGGCGTCCTCAGTTGCGTAGGACCGGATGACGCGCACGGCGGCCACCTTCTCCGACACCATGCCCATCAAAATGCCCCAGCTTTCGCGGTTGCGCTCGCTCTGCTCCACCATGGCCGGCCGCATGGCGAAGAAGATGGCCACCATCAGGGGGAAGACCAGGCTGATGGCCAGGGTGAGCTGCAAGTTCATGCGCACCAAAATGACGTAGCCACCCAGCACCACCAGGGCGTTGGCCAGGGCGTTGATGATGCCCATGGTCAGCTGCTGGCTGAGGCTTTCCGGGTCGGCCAGGGCCACGGTGAGCAGGCGCCCGGCGTGGGAGGCGTCGTAGAATTCCTGCGAAAGCCGCAGCAGGTGCCCGGCCACCACGGTGCGCAGGCGCTGGGTCACCACGGCCATCAGGCGCGTCAGCAGGCGGTTGAACAGCAGGAACAGCCAGTAGTTGAGCACCAGCACCAGGGCCCCGATGCCGATCAGCCAGGCCCAGCGGCCCACCGGAAAAACCTTCAGCGCCAGCACCCGGTCCACCACGGCCTTGTTGGCGTAGGGCCACCACAGGCCCAGGCCCACGCGCCCCACCACGTTGAGGGTCAGCAGGGCGATGGCGCCCGGGTAGCGGGCCACCAGGTCGCGCATGTAGCGGGTGAAATAGGAAGTGGCGCCGGGGCGGCTCATGGCTCGTCCGCCCGGAAATAATGGGCCCGGTGCAGGCGGCTGTAGGCGCTTTCAGGGTCGGCCAGCAGGGCATCCGGCGCCCCGGATTCCAGCACGCGCCCCCGCTCCATCACCACCACCAGGTGGCAGCGCCGCAGGGTGGAAAGGCGGTGGGCGATCACCAGGGCCGTGCGGCCCTTCAGCAGCTCGTCCACGGCGGCCTGCAGGCGGGCCTCCTCCAGCGAATCCAGCGAGGAGGTGGCCTCGTCCAGGATGACCAGGCTGGGGTCGATGAGCAGGGCCCGGGCGATGGCCAGCCGCTGGCCCTGCCCGCGCGAGGGGGCCACGCCCTCCTCCCCGCCGATGCGGGTGTCCAGCCTGCGGGGCAGCGAGCGCACGTAGTCGCCGGCCTGGGCCGCGTCGAGCACGGCCCACAGCTCGTCCAGGCCGGCCTCCGGCCTGCCGTAGGCCACGTTGGCGCGCAGGGTGTCCTGGAAGAGCGTCAGCTCCTGCGGCACCACGCCGATGTTGCGGCGCAGGTCCTGGGGGTTGATCTCGGAAAGGGGGATGCCGTCCAGCAGGATGCGGCCGTTCTGGGGCCGGTAGAAGCCCTGAAGAAGCTGGATGAGGGTGGTCTTGCCGCAGCCCGTGTGGCCCACCAGGGCCACGCTCCATCCCGGCCGGATGGAAAGGTGGATGTCCTTCAGCACCGGCCGGCCCGGCTCGTATTCGAAGCCCAGGTGCTCGATCTCGATGGCGCCCTTCAGCCTCCCCACCCGGCGGCGCGCGGCGCGGTCCTGGTTCTCCTCCACCTCGCCCAGCAGGTTCTGGATGCGCTGGGCCGACACGGCCGACTGCTGCCAGGTGTTGACCAGGTTGAAGGCCCCCTGCACCGGGGCCAGGATGAAGTTGATGAAGCCGTACAGGGTGATCAGCTCGCCCAGGGTCAGGCCGCCCGTGCTCACCAGCAGGCAGCCCACGGCGAAGGCGGCGTGGGCGCTGAAGCCGGCCGTGAAGCCCCCCCAGCTGTTCATCTCCACGCCGAAGAGGGTCATGCGGGCCCACGTATCGGCCGTGCGCCGGCCGAAGCGGTGGTGCTTGCGGGCCTCGCCGCTCTCCCGGGCGAAGGCCCGGATGACGGCCATGCCCTTGAGCTTCTCCTCCCAGTTGCCCCACAGAAAGTCGGCCCGGCGGCGCCAGCGGCGGGCCGAGCGGTGCACCAGGGGCAGGTAGCGGTAGAAAAGCCAGGCGTAGGCGGGCAGGAAGGCCAGCACCACCACGGCCAGCCGGGCGTTCCACAGGCAGAGGATGACGAAGCTGACCACGCCCATGGCCAGGGAAAGGGCCACGTTGACCAGGTCGCCGCCCAGCAGGTTCAGCAGCTGGCGCGTGTCAGAGGTGACCTGGTTGACGATCTCGCCGCTCAGGGTGCGGTCGAAGAAGCGCATGTGCAGGCGGTGCAGCTTCTCGAAGACCGTGGCGCGCAGCTCGGCCACCACGTTCTCGATGATGCGCGCCGTGCCCATGCTGCCGAAAAAGTTGAGCGCCTGCAGGCCCAGGGCGTAGGCCAGGTACAGGCCGCCGAAGACCCAAAGCCGTCCCAGGGAGGATTTCGGAAGGATGTCGTCGAAGTAGATCTTGACCGCGTAGGGCGTGAGGATGCCGGCCAGGAAGTAGGCGGCATAGATGAGGAACCAGCGCCAGATGCGCGAACGGTGGGGGCGGAAGAAGGGCCCGAAGGAAACGAGGACCCTGAGGCTGGAGGAGGCTTGTTTTTGCACGGCAGGGAAATTGTACGCGCCGCCTCCCGGGCTGTCCAGCCCGGGAGGCCCGCGGACGGGGCGTCCTTGAAAGGTGGCCGGCGCCGGCTCACATCGGCCGGGAAAACGCGCCCGGCCGTCGGAAAACCCGGCCGGGCGTCTTTCCCCCCTCCAACCCTCACTTCAACACGGCGAACTTGAACCGCGCCCGGGCCGCCGTCCCGGACCTGCCCTCCTCCATCAGCACCGCCAGGTACAGCCCCGAGGCCAGCCGGCTGGTGTCGAAGTCCGCGCTTCCCGCCCCCGCCGGCTCCTCCCCCAGGCCCAGCTGCGCCACCTTCACCCCGTCCAGGGTGTAGACCTCCAGGCTCGCCTTCCCCCCCTCCTCCAGGTAGTACATCACCTTCACGCTGTCCCGCGCCGGGTTGGGCGCCACCACCAGCGGCTTTTCCGGCCCCACCAGCGAGGGCGCCCGCCCTTCGGCGCCCCGCAGCTCCGACGCCGAGGCCGACTCCTCCCCACGCCCCGCCATCCCCGCCGCCGGGCAGCCCGCCTGGCAGGCCGCGATGGACCTCACCCTCAGGTTGCTCCGGTCCATCACCACCACCTCCCCGCCGGGCAGCACCGCCATCGCCTCCGGGTTGTTGAAGGCCATCAGCGACGCCGGACCCCCGTCCCCGCTGAAGCCCCCCGCGCCCCTTCCCGCGAAGGCGCCGATCAGGCCGGTGGCCAGGTCGATCCGCCTTATCCTCTGGCTGTCGCTGTCCGACACCAGCAGCCCCCCGCAGCCGTCCAGCGCCAGCCCCTGCAGGTTGGTGAAGGTCGCCGCCGTGGCCGCTCCCCCGTCCCCCCCGTTGCCCGGCACTCCCGTCCCGGCCAGCGTGTTGACGATGGTGTATTTGTTCGAACCGTAGGGCAGCCCCACCACCCGGATGCGGTGGTTGTTGGCGTCAGAGAAATACAGCTTCTCCTGCGCTCCGCTGGTGTCGGCCACGATCCCGGCCAGGGTCGAGGAACTCGGGTTGATCAGGCCGCCCCCCACGGGGCTGCCGTCCCCGCCGAATCCGAACTGCCCCGGCGTCCCCGCCACGGTGGTGCAGATCCCGCTTGTCGCCCACAGCACCCTCACCACCGCGTTGCCCGCGTCCACCACGAACACGTCGCCCCGCGCGTCCACGGCCAGGCCGGTGGGCTGCCTCAGCAGCGTCGAGGTCCCGGACAGCCCGTTCTGCGAATTGCCGGCGTCCCCGCTGGGGCTTCCCAGCACCGTGGTGATGACCCCCTGCGGGTTCACCTTGCGCACGTTGTTGGCCCCGAAATCCAGGATATAGAGGTTGCCCGCGGAGTCGGCCTTCACGTCCCAGGGCTGGCGCAGCCGGGCCGCCGTGGCCGCCCCCCCGTCGCCCGACACCCCGAAGCTTCCGTTGCCCGCCACGGTGGAGACCACGCCCGCCGCGTCGACCCTGCGCAC
>JAJYGY010000143.1 GCA_021790555.1 bacterium | reverse complement strand
GTCATCTCTGTATTTCTTGTGCTTATCCAGTTGACAATGCTCTACTCATTTTTCTGGTTCAGCGTGAAGGGCGTGAAGATCAGGCCCGGCCTGGAGGGGATCGTGCACCAGTTGAAGAACCCCATCAAGAAGACCGGCCACCTGCAGATCCTCTACGGCAACCTGGCCCCCCAGGGCTCGGTGGCCAAGATTTCGGGCTACGAGGGCGAGCGCCACACCGGCCCGGCCCGGGTCTTCGAGTCGGAGGAGGCGGCGCTGAAGGCCATCCTGGACGGCAGGGTCCACAAGGGCGACGTGCTGGTGCTGCGCTACGAGGGGCCCAAGGGCGGCCCGGGCATGCGCGAAATGCTGGCCCCCACCTCGGCCATCATGGGCAAGGGCCTGGGCAAGGACGTGGCCCTGATCACGGACGGCCGGTTTTCCGGGGGCACCCACGGCCTGGTGGTGGGGCACGTGACCCCCGAGGCCGCGGTGGGCGGCCCCCTGGCGGTGGTGCGCGACGGGGACATCATCACCCTGGACGCGGCCCGGCACCGCCTGGACCTGCACCTGACGCCCGCGCAGATCAAGGCCCGGCTTAGGCAGTGGAAGGCCCCCAAGGCCCGCTACACCAAGGGCGTGCTGGCCAAGTACGCCAGGCTGGTGTCCTCGGCCTCGCTGGGGGCGGTCACGGACGGAAATTGACACAGGAAGTCGAGGGACCGGGCGCGGGGAACAAAAACCTACAATTTCGTCGGGTTTCCCCGGCCCGGTCCGCGCCCTGGTCGCCGGCCCCCAGACCGGGACCATATCCCGCCTTTACATCTTTGGATTCTTATAATAATATTTCCCTCCTCGCTTCAGGACCGGCCACGGCCCGCGGCGGAAGGCAATCCAAACGCATCCGGAACTGCCGATCCAGTCCCCGAAACGCGTAGTGCGGCCCCGGCAAGGGGGCCAGGAACGATCCCTCCGCCCCGCCGGGCCTGTCCCGGCCGCGGCGCAAGGGCTGCCAAAGATGGCGCCGTTCGCGCCATCTTTTTTAATAAGGGGCCTTTCCGGCCCCGGAAACCGAAAAACCCGTGTCCCGGCGGGCGAATTCCCCCCTGGGGCACGCTTCTGCGAATTAAAGGCGGAGTCCAACATGGCGAGCATTCCTGAAGGCGGTGGCGAACAGCTTCTTTACCCCTTTGACGCGGGCAAGGATTCCTGCGGTGTCGGCTTCGTGGTCCACGCCAAGAACCGCAAATCCCACCGCATCGTGCGGCAGGGCATCACCATCCTTGAAAACCTGGCCCACCGCGGGGCCTGCGGCTGCGAGGAGAACACCGGGGACGGAGCCGGGATCCTGATCCAGGTTCCCGACGCCTTCCTGCGGCGCGAGGCCGCCAAGCTGGGGATCGACCTGCCCGCCGAGGGGGAGTACGGCGTGGGCATGGTCTTCCTGCCCAAGGACCCCGCCCAGGCCGCGCGCTGCCGGGAAACCTTCGAGGGCATCGCCCGGGAGGAGGGTCAGCCGGTCCTGGGCTGGCGCCCCGTGCCCACGGACAACTCCATGATCGGCCCCACGGCCCTGGCCGGTGAGCCCGCCCAGCACCAGGTTTTCCTGGGCAGGGACAGCCGGCTCAAGGACCAGGACGCCTTCGAGCGCCGCCTCTTCCTCATCCGCAAGCGCGCCGAGAACGCCCTGGACGCGGAAACCGCCCCCGGCGGCGGGCGCTGTTTCTACGTCTCCAGCCTGTCCTCGCGCACCCTGGTCTACAAGGGCATGCTCACGCCCGACCAGCTGGATCCCTATTTCCCCGACCTTTCCGACCCGGCCATGGAATCGGCCCTGGCCCTGGTGCACTCGCGCTTTTCCACCAACACCTTCCCCTCCTGGGACTTGAGCCACCCCTTCCGCCTGCTGGCCCACAACGGCGAGATCAACACCCTGCGGGGCAACATCAACTGGATGCACGCCCGCCAGGCGCTGTTTGAAAGCCCGCTCTTCCCCGGCGAAGAGATGAAGCGCCTGCTTCCGGTAGTGCGCGAGGGAGGCTCGGATTCGGCCGTGCTGGACAACGTGCTGGAAATGATGGTGATGTGCGGGCGCTCCCTGCCCGAGGCCATGATGATGCTCATCCCCGAGGCCTGGTCGGGCCACGCCACCATGCCCCAGAACAAGAAGGACTTCTACCGCTACCATTCCTGCCTGATGGAGCCCTGGGACGGCCCCGCCTCGGTGGCCTTCACCGACGGCCGCGTGGTGGGCGCCGTGCTCGACCGCAACGGCCTGCGCCCCTCGCGCTACTGGATCACCGACGACGACCTGGTGGTGCTGGCCTCCGAGGTGGGCGTGCTGGACATCCCCCAGGAGAAGGTGGTGCGCAAGGGCCGGCTGGAGCCCGGCAAGATGTTCCTCATCGACCTGCGGCAGGGCCGCGTCATCGACGACAAGGAACTGAAGGATTCCATCAGCGGCGCCCGCCCCTACGGTGAGTGGCTGAAGAAGAACCTGGTGCCCCTGGAGGAGCTCCCCGAGGCGCCCCACGTGCCGGGGCCGGACCACGAGACCCTGCTGCACCGCCAGATCGCCTTCGGCTACACCCACGAGCACCTCAAGATGGTCATGGCCCCCATGGCCAACGACGGCCAGGAGCCGGTCGGGTCCATGGGCGACGACACCCCCCTGGCCGTGCTTTCCAACCGCCCCCAGCTGCTCTTCGACTACTTCAAGCAGCTCTTCGCCCAGGTCACCAACCCGCCCCTGGACGCCATCCGCGAGGAGCTGGTGACCTCGGTGGTCACCACCCTGGGGCCGGAAGGCGACCTGCTGGCCCCGGGCCCGGAGAACTGCCGCCAGATCGAGCTGAAGACGCCGGTGATGGACAACGACGACCTGGCCCGCTTCAAGCACCTGGACAGCCGGGGATTCCGTTCCGTCACCCTGCCCATCCTCTACCCCGCCGCCCGGGGCGGGGAGGGAATGCGCCAGGCCCTGGACGAGCTGTTTGAAAAGGCCAGCCAGGCCGTGGCCGGGGGATGCCAGATCCTCATCCTTTCGGACCGCGGCGTGGACAAGGATTCGGCCCCCATCCCCAGCCTGCTGGCCACGGCCGGCGTGCACCACCACCTGGTGCGCCGGGGCGAGCGCACCCGCGTGGGGCTCATCGTGGAATCCGGCGAGCCCCGCGAGGTGCACCATTTCGCCATGCTGGTGGGCTACGGCGCCAACGCCATCAATCCCTACGTGGCCTTCGAAACCCTGGACGACATGATCCAGCAGGGCATGCTGGCCGAGGGCATGGACCACCCCCAGGCGGTGAAGAAGTACATCAAGGCCGCCAACAAGGGCATCGTCAAGGTGATGTCCAAGATGGGCATCTCCACGGTGCAGAGCTACCGGGGGGCCCAGATCTTCGAGGCCATCGGGCTGAAGAAGGAGTTCGTGGACCGCTACTTCACCTGGACCCCCACCCGCATCCAGGGCATCGGCCTGGACGAGGTGGCCGCCGAGGTGCAGGCCCGCCACCGGGCCGCCTTCCCCGAGCGCAGCGCCCGCGAGCTGGACCTGGACTGGGGCGGCAAGTACAAGTGGCGCCGCGAGGGCGAGGTGCACCTTTTCAACCCCGAGACCGTGCACAAGCTGCAGCACGCGGTGCGCAGCGGAAGCTTCGAGGTGTTCAAGGAATACTCGGCCCTGGTCAACCGGCAGGCCCGGCGGCTTTCCACGCTGCGCGGGCTCTTCAAGTTCAAGCCCGCCACGCCCGTGCCCCTGGACGAGGTGGAGCCGGCCTCGGAGATCGTCAAGCGCTTCTGCACCGGCGCCATGTCCTACGGGTCCATCAGCCGGGAGGCCCACGAGAACCTGGCCATCGCCATGAACCGCATCGGCGGCAAGTCCAACACCGGCGAGGGCGGCGAGGACGAGGAACGCTTCACGCCCCTGCCCAACGGCGATTCCAGGTGCTCGGCCATCAAGCAGGTGGCCTCGGCCCGCTTCGGCGTCACCTCGCACTACCTGGTCAACGCCCGGCAGCTGCAGATCAAGATGGCCCAGGGCGCCAAGCCCGGCGAGGGGGGCCAGCTGCCGGCCCGCAAGGTCTACCCCTGGATCGCCAGGACGAGGCACTCCACCCCCGGCGTCGGCCTGATCTCGCCGCCGCCGCACCATGACATCTACTCCATCGAGGACCTGGCCCAGCTCATCTACGACCTGAAGAACGCCAACCGGCAGGCTCGCGTGTCGGTGAAGCTGGTCTCGGAGGTGGGCGTGGGCACGGTGGCCGCGGGCGTGGCCAAGGCGCACGCCGACCACGTGCTCATCAGCGGCCACGACGGCGGCACGGGCGCCTCGCCCCTCTCGTCGGTGGTCTACGCCGGGGCCCCCTGGGAGCTTGGGCTGGCCGAGACCCAGCAGATTCTGGTGAAGAACGGCCTGCGCGACCGCATCACCGTGGAGACGGACGGCCAGCTGAAGACCGGCCGCGACGTGGTCATCGCCGCCCTGCTGGGCGCCGAGGAGTTCGGCTTCGCCACCACGGCCCTGGTGTCTTCCGGCTGCGTGCTGATGCGCGTCTGCCACCTGGACACCTGCCCCGTGGGCGTGGCCACCCAGAACCCGGAGCTGCGCAAGAAGTTCACCGGCAAGCCCGAGCACGTGGTCAACTTCATGATGTTCATCGCCCGCGAAATGCGCGAGATCATGGCCGAGCTGGGCTTCCGCAAGGTGGACGACATGGTGGGCCGCTCCGACCTGCTGGACATGGACGAGGGCCTGGCCCACTGGAAGAGCCGGGGGCTGGACCTCTCCCCCGTCTTCCTGCGCCCGGCCGAGAGCGACAAGGGCCCGGTGCGCCGGACGCGCGCCCAGGACCACGGCCTGGAAAAGGCCCTGGACAACGCCCTGCTCAAGTCCTGCGGGCCGGCCCTGGAGAAGGGCCAGGCGGTGAAGCTGGAGATGCCCATCCACAACACCGACCGCACGGTGGGCACCATCCTGGGGTCGGAAATCTCCAGGCTGCGCGGCTCCCAGGGCCTGCCGGACGACACCATCCAGCTCTCCTTCACCGGCTCGGCCGGGCAGAGCTTCGGCGCCTTCGTGCCGCGCGGGGTCACCCTGCGGCTGGAGGGCGACGCCAACGACTACCTGGGCAAGGGCCTGTGCGGCGGCAGGATCGTGGTGGTGCCGCCCAAGGCGGCCCGTTTCAAGCCCGAGGACAACATCATCGTGGGCAACGTCCTCTTCTACGGGGCCACCTCGGGGGAGGGCTACATCCGGGGCAAGGCCGGCGAGCGCTTCTGCGTGCGCAACAGCGGGGTGCGCGCCGTGGTGGAGGGCCTGGGCGACCACGGCTGCGAATACATGACCGGCGGCCGCGTGGTGGTGCTGGGGCCCACGGGCCGCAACTTCGCCGCCGGCATGAGCGGCGGCATCGCCTACGTCTGGGACAAGGACGGGGACTTCATGGCCCGCTGCAACCGCGAGATGGTGGAGCTGGACGCCCTGGTCGAGGAGGAGGATCTCCAGACCGTCAGGGACATGATCCGCGCGCACCAGCTCCACACGGGAAGCGACCTGGCCCGGCACTGCCTGGACCACTTCGACGAGCTGGCCTCCCGTTTCGTCAAGGTCATCCCGGTGGACTACAAGAAGGCCCTGCAGGCCCAGAAGGCCGCGGCCGCCACCGAAGCGGTGGCGTAGAAAGGCCGCCCCCGTGGCGCATCTCCACGGGGGGCCGCGTGACGGGGCCGATCGGTTCTAATCAAGGAAATTCCGCCACAGGAGACTGAGACCATGGGCAAACCCACAGGATTCATGGAATTCCCCCGCGAGCAGCACGGGCGCAGGCCCGCGGCCGAAAGGGTGAAGGACTGGAAGGACACCGAGCTGCACCTCCCCGAGGATCGCCTGAAGACCCAGGCGGCCCGCTGCATGGACTGCGGCATCCCCTTCTGCCAGTCGGGCTGCCCCCTGGGCAACATCATCCCCGACTTCAACGACCTCACCTGGCGCGAGCAGGGGCGCGAGGCCATCGAGCGCCTGCACGCCACCAACAACTTCCCCGAGTTCACCGGCTCGGTCTGCCCGGCGCCCTGCGAGAACAGCTGCGTGCTGGGCATGGACGTCTACCAGGAGCCGGTGACCATCAAGCAGATCGAGCTTTCCATCATCGACCGGGCCTGGGCCGAGGGCTGGGTGAAGCCCATGCCCCCCAAGTCCGCGACGGGCAAGAAGGTGGCCGTGGTGGGCTCGGGGCCCTCGGGCCTGGCCTGCGCCCAGCAGCTGGCGCGGGTGGGCCACGCCGTGACGGTGTTCGAACGCGCCGACCGGATCGGCGGCCTGCTGCGCTACGGCATCCCGGAATTCAAGCTGGAGAAGCGCCTGCTTGAGCGCCGCCTGAGGCAGATGGAGGAGGAAGGCGTCAGGTTCGTCACCGGGGCCAACGCCGGCGTGAACCCCACCAGCACCATCGCCGCCCTGGCATTGCGGGCAGCTGAACACCTGGTGGAACAGCGGTCGGAGGTGCCGAGGCCGGAGCCCACCACCACCTTTGCCGTCGACTGTG
>JAJYGY010000370.1 GCA_021790555.1 bacterium | reverse complement strand
AGGATGACGTCGTGGGTGCTGGCCACGAAGAGGCTCTCGACGAAATCCTCCTCCTTCGTGCCCATGGCGGCCACCCCCTTGCCCCCGCGCTTCTGGGCGCGGTAGGTGGAGACGGGCAGGCGCTTGATGTAGCCGCCGTGCGAAAGCGTGACCACGACCTCCTCCTCGGCCACCAGGTCCTCCACCGTCAGGTCCTGGACCTTGGCGATGATCTCGGTGCGGCGGTCGTCCCCGTACTTCTCCTTCAGCTCCAGCAGCTCCTCCTTGATGAGGGCGTAGATCTTCTTTTCCGAGGCCAGCAGGCCGCGCAGGCGCTCGATGGTCTTGATGACCTCCAGGTACTCGTCGTCGATCTTCTTGCGTTCCAGGTTGGTCAGCTGCTGCAGGCGCAGTTCCAGGATGGCGGTGGCCTGGATCTCGGAAAGCTTGAAGGCCTTCATCAGGCCCTCGCGCGCCTCGTCGGTGTTACGGCTGGCGCGGATGAGCTTGATGACCCTGTCCAGGTTGTCCAGGGCGATCTTGTATCCTTCCAGAATATGGGCGCGGTGCTCGGCCTTGGCCAGCTCGAACTTGGCCCGCCGGATGATGATCTCCTTGCGGTGCAGCAGGAAGAAGTGCAGCAGGCCCTTCAGGTTGAGCACCTTGGGGTGGTTGTCCACCAGGGCCAGCATGATGATGCCGAAGCTGGTGCGCAGGTTGGTGTACTTGTAGAACTGGTTGAGGATGACCTGGGCGTTGGCGTCCTTGGAAAGCTCGATGACCACGCGCATGCCGTCGCGGTCGGATTCGTCGCGCAGGTCCCTCACGCCCTCCACCTTCTTGTCGCGCACCAGGTCGGCCATGGTCTCGATGAGCTGGGCCTTGTTCACCTGGTAGGGAAGCTCGGTGACGATGATCTTCTCCCGGTCCTTCTTGTCGGTCTCGATGCGGGCCTTGGCCTGCAGCTGCACGCTTCCCCGACCGGTGCGGAAGGCGTCCTTGATGCCGTCGCGGCCCAGGATGTAGGCGCCGGTGGGGAAATCCGGCCCCTTGATGACCTTCATCAGGTCGTCGACCGTGGCCTCGGGATTGTCGATGAGCATCACCACCCCGTCCACCACCTCCCTCAGGTTGTGGGGAGGGATGTTGGTGGCCATGCCGACGGCGATGCCGGCCGAGCCGTTGACCAGCAGGTTGGGCAGCTTCACCGGAAGGATGACGGGCTCCTGGCGGCTTTCGTCGTAGTTGGGGACGAAATCCACCGTCTCCTTTTCGATGTCGCCCAGCATCTCCTGGGAGATTTTGGCCAGCCTGGCTTCGGTGTAGCGCATGGCCGCGGGCGGGTCGCCGTCCACGCTGCCGAAATTGCCCTGGCCGTCCACCAGGCAGTAACGCATGTTCCATTCCTGGGCCAGGCGAACCATGGCGTCGTAGATGGCCGAGTCGCCATGGGGGTGGAAGTTGCCCATCACCTCGCCGACGATCTTGGCCGACTTGCGGTAGGGCTTGCTGTGGTCCAGCCCCATGTCCCACATGGTGTAGAGGATCCTGCGGTGCACCGGCTTCAGGCCGTCGCGCACGTCCGGCAGGGCCCTCCCCACGATCACGCTCATGGCGTAATCGATGTAGGAATTCTTCATCTCGTCTTCGATATTGACCGGCAGGATCTTTTCGCCTTCGGCGTACATTCGGCTCCTTGCTCAATGGAATGGAGGATATCCGCTAGACGCGCATCGGCATGACCACGCACTGGTAGTCGCGTCTGCCCTCGTGCCCCACGATCACGCCGGGATTCAGGGGCGAACTCAGGAGCATCTCCAGCTTGGGCGCGTCCAGGGCCTTGAAGGCGTCGATGAGGAACTTGGGGTTGTAGGCGATGGTCATCTCCGGCCCGCTGTACCCCACTTCCAGTTCCTCCTCCGCCTCGCCCACGTCCGGCGTGGTGCTGCTGATGACCAGGCTGTCCTTCTTCAGGCTGTAGCGCACCGAGCTGGACCGGTCCGAGGCCAGCAGGGACACGCGGTAGGTGGCCTTGTGCAGGGCGTCGGTGTCGGCCACGAAGGAGGTCTCGTGCTTCTTGGGGATCACCTGGTCGTAGTTGGGGAACTGCCCCTCGATCAGGCGCGTGACCAGCACCGTGGATCCCTTGTGCACGAAAAGGTGCCCTTCGGAAAAGGAGAGCTGCACCTTTTCCTCGCCGCCGTCGAGAATCTTCAAGATTTCGTTGAGCGCCTTGGTGGGAAGGATGACGGAGTGCTTCTCCTTGCCGCCGTCGATCTCCTTGCGGATGAAGGAAAGGCGGTGGCCGTCCGTGCTGACCATCTTCACCTCCTTGCCGTCCACGGAAAGCAGGGCGCCGTTGAGGATCCTGCGGGTCTCGTCGTTGGACACGGAAAAGACCACCTTCTTGATCATCTCCATCAGGTCGTTGTCCTTGATTTCAACGACCTTTTCATTCTTCACTTCAGGCAGGTTGGGGAAGTCCTCCTTGCTCAGTCCCATGATGCTGGAATTGAACTTTCCGCACTTGAAATTGACCTTGGTGCCCCCTTCCACGGACAGCTCGATTTCCTGGTCCGCGCTGGCCCTGATGAGGTCGGACAGTTTTTTGGCCGGGATGGTGATGGAACCCTGCTTGACGACCTCCACCTCCGCCTTGCACTTCAGGCCGATCTCAAGGTCCGTGCCCAGGATGTCGATCCCCTCCTTGGTGGTTTCAAACAGCAGGTTTCCAAGGATGGGAAGCGTGCTTTTGCCGGAGACCGCGTTCTGAGCCAATCCCACCGCCTTTGAAAGGACCGCCTTCTGGCAAACGATTTTCATGCTGCCTCCCGGGTCTGTTTCTTGTAGTTAAAGAAGATTTAAAAGTAAAAGTAAAAGTAGGTGCTGTGGATATTGTGGGTAATGGCGGTTCATTGAAGCCTGGCTTGACGGAACCGTGTCAAAAAACGATCGACAACCCACGCCGCTCCCCTAGGTTCCGGACACAAAGGAAAAATTCAAGGAATCATATAGGATTAACGCCAGATTATGAATACAAAACAAACGCCTTATCATCATATTCTTTCCTTGATATTTCAACGCATCCCTTTGATCTCCTGGACAAGGGATTCGATGTCGCCGGAAAACTGGGGGTCGTCCTTCATTTTTTTCTCGATCTTATGGATGGCGTGGATGACCGTGGTGTGGTCCCTGCCGCCGAAGGCGCTGCCGATTTCTGGCAGGGAGGAGGAGGTCAGTTCCCTGCTCAGATACATGGCGATCTGGCGCGGGAAGGCCACGGCATCGGTGCGCTTTCTGGCCTTCATGTCCGTCAGTTTCATGCGGTAGCGCTGCGCAACGGCTTCCTGGATGGAGTCCACGCTGACGGGTTTGGAATGCACCTTGAGGGCGTCGCGCAGGGCCTCCTCCACCAGGGCCCGGTCGATCTCGCGGTTGAGGATGGAGGACAGAGCGAAGATCTTGAGAAGGGAGCCCTCCAGTTCACGGATGTTGTTGGTGAAGGTGGAGGAAAGGAATTCGAGGATTTCCTGGGGTACGGGTTTGCCCAGGCTTTCGGACTTCTTGCGCAGGATGGCGACCCGGGTCTCGAAATCCGGGCTTCCGATGTCGGCCACCAGGCCCCATTCAAAGCGGTTGCGCAGGCGCTCGTCCAGCTTGATCTCCCGGGGCGGGATGTCGCAGGTCGCCACGATCTGCTTTCCCTGGGAATGCAGGTCGTTGAAGGTGTGGAAGAATTCCTCCTGGGTGCTTTCCTTGCCCACCATGAACTGGATGTCGTCGATGAGCAGGATGTCGACCTTGCGGAACTTGTCGCGGAAAAGCTTCATGTCCCCGCCGGAGCGCAGCACGGAGATCATTTCGTTCATGAAGTTTTCGCTGGTGATGAAGACGATCTTCAGGTCCGGGCTCTTTTCCAGGGCCAGGTTCCCGATGGCGTTGAGAAGGTGGGTTTTTCCCAACCCCACTCCCCCGTAAAGGACCAGGGGATTGTAGGTCTTGGCGGGATTTTCGGCCACGGCCTGGCAGGCCGCCGCGGCGAAGCGGTTGCTGGACCCCACCACGAAGTTTTCAAAGCGCAGGTTGGGCGCCAGGGGCGTGAGCCGGTCCTCCAGGGGCGCCGGCATCACCAGTTTTTCGGCCACCACCCACTTGGTCTGCAGGGTCTCCTCGGACGGGGCCATGAAGGAGACCAGCAGGTCGGCGTCCTGGCTGGCCTCGCGCAGGGCCTTCTGGATGCGGTCCGACTGGCCCAGCATCCAGTCTCGGCGGAAGGGGTCCCTGGCTTCCAGGACCATCTGGTGCCCTTCCCATTTTTTCAGGGAGGCGTTCTTGAAGTAGGTCTCGAATTCGCTTTCGTTGAAGGCCACGGAAAGCTTGGCTTGAAGCTGGGGCCATGTGTTTTGGTTGGGCTCGACCATGATTCCCTTTTCAATTATTCACATACTTTTCCACATTCGCGGACGGCAAGATTGACGCAATTTTTATATGCGGAAAACCGGACGGCATTTCCTGGAACTGTGGATAATTTAATCCAAAACAACAAAAAAACCAACGCGATTTTTAAATTTCGAAAAGGACCGCCAATCAGGGCTTCGATTATACCGTCGGGTCATGGGGCTTGCAATGATTTTTCGTCCAGAATTATCCCCAGCGTTTTTTCTTCTTTGTTCTTGACCCTATGAATATGAATGGCTACAATCCCTCGTCTTTTGCCAACTTTTTCAATGGGGAGCATTTTCATGTCCAAGAAGACCTTCCAACCTCACAACGCCCGCCGCTACAAGAGGCACGGCTTTTTGAACCGGATGTCCTCCCAGGGGGGCCGGCGTGTGATCAAATCCCGGCGTCTGAAGGGCCGCAAGCGCCTTTCCGCCTGATCCGCCCGTCCCTGCCCATGGACCAGGGCCTTTCGCGCCGCCGCCGAGTCAGGAAAAACGGCGAATTTCTCAGGGTTTACCAGTCCGGAAAACGGGTCAGCGACGGGTCCCTCTCCTTGGTGGTCCTTTCCCGGCCCGGAAAGGAGGAGACCCGTCTGGGACTTTCGGTGTCGCGCAAGGTGGGGCCCGCCGTGGTGCGCAACCGGGTCAAGCGGCGGCTGAGGGAAATTTTCCGCCTCACCCGGCCCAGGTTCAAGCCGGGCATGGACATGGTGGTGGTCGCCAAACCTCCCGCTTCCAACCTGAAGTTCGGCCCCCTGCAGGAATCCTTTTTAGCACTGTGCCGCAAGGCTTCCTTGTTTTTGAACGCCTGAAACCCGGCCCTTGGGCTCCACGTTTTTCCTGCGACCGCGACCGGGATTGAAGGACCACCTGGGATTTCGCATGGTCGCGCGCCTTTTCGCATGGGGGCTGGATTTCTGGCACCGCTGGATCAGCCCCGGCCTGCCGCCCCTGTGCCGTTTCGAACCGAGCTGTTCCCAGTACGCCGCCCAGGCGCTCAGGCGCCACGGCCTTTGGAAGGGCGGCTGGCTTTCCTTCAAGCGCGTGCTGCGCTGCAGGCCGGGATGCCCCGGGGGGCACGACCCGGTTCCATAAATGAGTCTGGACTCCCGACCCCCAGACTATCTTTAGGGTGCCTTGTGCAGAAAAACTTCATCCTCTTCATCGCCTTGTCCATCGCCGTGCTGGTCCTTTCCGAATGGTGGATTGAAAAGACCTACATGCCGGTTCCGGGAAAGGGCGCGGCGGCCCAGGCCCAGCAGTCCCAGGCCACTCCCAATCCCGGCGGCACGGCCGCCCCCTCCCCTTCCGCCGCGGCTTCCGCCCCGCGGCCCTCCCTGGCGGCGGCTTCCAGGACGCCCAAGTCCCTTCCCCTGCTGCGGGTGACCCTCAAGTCCGACAAGCTGGCCGTGGCCTTCACCAGCCGGGGCGCCCAGGTCTCCTCGTGGGAGGTGCTTCCCTTCCGGCAGAACCAGGATTCGCCCGAGCCGGTCCAGCTGCTTCCGGTGGCCTCCGACACCCAGGGACTCACGCCTGAATACGGCGCCCTGGAGCTCTCCGGCCAGGACCTGCAGACCCGCGTCTGGAAGCTGGACACCCCCCAGCCGGTGAAGGACACCCGGGGCGGGCAGAGCGTGTCCTTCAGCACCCAGGTTCCTTCGCTGGACCTGGCCCTTCGCAAGACCTTCAGCCTGGATCCGGGATCCTACGTCGTGCCTGTTTCCGTTTCCCTGAAGAACCTGGGCCCGCAGCCCCTCCCCCTGCAGGACCTTTCCCTGGCCTGGGGCCCGGGGGTGGGCCTGAAGGACATCCAGGACCGCTACAACTACACCTCGGCGGTGGTGCAGCTGCCCGGGGCCCTGAAGTGGGAGAAGGAGAGCGGGCAGGACCAGACGCAGACCTTCGACAAGCCGGCCCGCTGGGCGGCGCTGCGCAACCATTACTTCACCCTGGTGATGCTTCCCCAGGGAAAGGGGCTGGACGACGCCGTGGTTCGCAAGTTCGGCGGCCAGGACACCATCTCCAAGACCCAGTACCTCTCCGTGGTCCTGCGCGACCCCAGCCTGACCCTGCCGGCCGGCAAGGGCCAGGAAATGAAGCTGGACCTTTTCGGCGGGCCC
>JAJYGY010000194.1 GCA_021790555.1 bacterium | reverse complement strand
CAATTGGCCGACAAGGAAGAGGTGAAAAGGGCCATTACCAGGGTCATCAACAGTCATTACGCGGCGTTGACGAGAAAGGCCCACGGCTTGCGGGTCGGGGCCGTGGATTCCCAAAGTGTGCCGGAGTGGCCGGGACCAGTTTATGAGTTTGTGGTAAAGGAGAAGGCGGGGGAGAAGGTTGTCGTGAACCTGACGGAGGGAAGGTATAGCAAGGAGAAGCTCGCGGAACTTGAACTGCTTTGGGCGAATTACCGCTGATCTTATCTTCAGGAGGTGTCCATGAAATTCAAATATCTAAGCGCGGCGGAAGTAAAGAACATGCGGGCAATTGGAAGGGCGAAGACCAGGAAGGAATTGCTTCGCCATGTTGTGGTGGAAAAGGTGGAGCCCTATGCCACCATCAAGGAGATCAAAGAGGCGCGCAAGGCGCTTGGGCTGTCGAGAAAGTCCTTCGCCGAGATTTTTGGAATGAGCAAGAGGACGGTGGAAGCTTGGGAACAGGGGCTCAGGAGTCCCGACACCCTGGCCACGAAGAATATCCGCATGATCGCCAAGAACCCTTCCTTTGCCGAGGAACTCAAGGCTGCCTGATTCGGCCCCGACCACCCTTGGGCAGACCCAATAAAGCCCGGCCATTGGGCCGTCTTGTGGTCCCGGCGATAGACCAGCATGCGGTCGCCGAGGTGGACGATTCCCTCGGCGCCGTCGAAGTCGACGGGGCCGAAATCAGGCCGCCTCGCCGTCGGAGAAGGCCTGGTCTTCGCGAAACTGAAAGAGGTAGAGGCCTCCGCCCAGGATCCCGGCGAGGGAGAATCCCAGAAGCAGGTTGCTGTACAGGGCCCCCGACGCGGGCTCGAAAGGCAGCAGGGGCGAGACCAGCCAGCTTCCGGCCAGCACCCTGCCCACCACCGCCGTGCCCAGGGCCCCGGAAACGATGCCCGCCAGGTTGAACACGCCCATGCCCACCCCGGTCTCCTCGGGCGTGAGGGTCTGGGAAACGCTGTTCATCAGCGCGGTCTGGAAAAGCGAAAAGCCGACATAGATGAAAAGAAGGCAGGCGCTGACCACCAGGCAGGACAGGCTCAGGCCCCAGGCCATCAGAAGCATGCCGCCCACCAGAAGCCCCAGGCCCAGGGCCACCACAAAGGGGTTGCCCCTGCGGTCGGCCAGGCTGCCTCCCCAGGGGCCGAAGAAGACCGAACTGATGGCCCCCGGAAAAAGCACCAGGCCGATGGCCTGGGTGCCCAGGCCATGCAGGTTGTGCAGCATCAGGGGGACCAGGAAGAGCACCCCCATCACCACCGAAAACAGGAGCAAACCGACCCCCACGCCGGAGCGGAAGCGGACATTGGCGAAGAGGGCCGGCGGAAGGAAGGGTTCGGAGGCCGAACGGACGCGGACCACCAAAGCGGCGGAAAAAAGAACGAAGGCCAGAAGCGGGGCCCAGGTGCCGAAGTTCAGGACAAGCACCAGCGAGCCCACAGCCAGGGCCATCAGCGCGGCGCCGGGCAGGTCCACCCTTCCCGGCCGGGGTGCTTCGTCCGGCAGGGCCCGGTTGAAAAAGGGGATGGAGAACAGGGCGGCCAGGGGGATGAGGAAAAGGAAGGACCAGTGCAGGGATCCGGAGACGAAGCCCCCGATCACCGGTCCCAGGCCGATGGCGAGGGAAACCGTGGCGGTCAGAAGCCCGAAGATCCTGCCCCGCTCTTCCGCCGGAAAGTAGCGCGCCGCGGCCGTGAAGATGAGGGCCGGGATGGCCGAGGCCCCCACGCCCTGGACGGCCCGGGCCAGGAGGACCAAGGCATAGGATTTTTGCAGGCAGAAGCCCATCACCGAGCCGGCGTTGTAGAGCAGGATCCCCCAAAGGATAAGCCGCTTCAGGGGATAAAGGTCGGACAGCCTGCCGTACAGGACCGAGCCGATGCCGAACAGGATCATGAAGATCGTCATCATCCAGCTGACCCCGGCCGGGGTCAGGTTGAATTGCTCGGCGATCTTCGGCGTGGAGACGTTGAAGACGGTCTCGTTGAGCACCGCGAAGAAGATCAGATAGATGATGCACGGAACCAGAAGTTTCCGGTCGACCTGTTCCACCCCTCGCATGACGCCTCCCGAAGCCGCCCGGCCTTCCGCGTGCGTGACGGCTTTCCCAAAATTCGCGCGGTTCGAGAGATTCCGCCTGATGCAGGTATTTACGTGTCCGGCCCGCGGAGGGATTGCCCGTCCTGGTACCTCCTGTTACCTCAATGCAGCACTTTGACTTTGGACTCAAACCGCCTCAGCGCTTCTCTTGCCCCGGCCAGGTTGTCCCTGTCCCACCGGGCGTTCCAGCGGGCGGTGTCGAGGTAGCCCTTGAACCGTTGCTTCTCCAGGCTGGCCTCCAGGCCGGCCTTTCTCTTCAGAAAGCGGAGGGCCAGCCTCCACTGGCGGATCCAATGGGGAGTGTCCAGCAGAAGAATCTAATCCGCCCGCTCGAAGGAAGGCTGGCACCAGCTCCAGTACACGCCCTCCATGATCCAGGATTCCGCTTTTACGGCCCCGGACAGGCGGCGGTCCCGTTCCACGGGATCGCGGCGGACGCCATAGCCCGCGGTCCCGCCGGCCCAAAACAGGGCGTCGAGTTCCACATGGGGCAGCCCCAGTTCCCCGGCCAACTTGCGGGCAAGGGTGGTCTTGCCGGAGGCTGGTCCACCGAAGATATGTATTCTTGAGGCCATTGGCATCCGCGGCATGCGCAAATCTGCGTGGTCATCTTTTGGCCTTCAAACCATTAGCTATAACTTTGGATTGGTCCCAATCTACCGCATTTGCCTGGCCAATAGAAGGCCCCGGTTTGGAAGAATTCCCCATTTCTTAAGCTCGGAATCCGGACTCAACCAAAAGTTCTGGGACCCCCCCTCAGGAGCACCCTATGTTGGCCCGAAAGCGCCAGGCCAAAACCGGCGATTCCCTTTTTGATGGAGTATGGGAAGGCGGAAAGACAATAAAATGATATAAAAAAGTCAATAATATGCCATTTATAAAAAGTTTGGGCGGCTATACTCCGGTCAGAAGTCCAAACCAGGAGGCACGCCATGAAATGGATCTTGTCCGCCCTCATCTTCCTTGCCGGCGCCTCCGCCGTTCCAGTCCGGGCCACCAGCTGGACCACTGGCACGGACCAGTTCGGCGACAACTGCGACGTGGTGACCTGGACCGACAGTACCGGCAATCCTAGGTCGGTGTGGATCGTCAACCAGACGCCCGGCACCTTCATCACCAAGATGGTCTACAGCGCCGGCGGGACCATCATCACGGCCCAGGTGCCCCCGGCAAGCGGATTCCAGTTCTGCGACCTGGTCAACCATTACGTCGGGGCGACCGATTCCTTCAACGACCAGTGGGGCGGAAACTACGTCTCCAATTCCGGAAGCAGCAACCAGGCTTCGGCCCAGCCGGGGGGATCGGTCTACGTGCAGGGGGCCGGGGTCACCCGCGCCATCACCTATGCCGGCCCCCACCACCTGATCTGGGACGGCAGCTTCCAGATGTACGAGCATCCCTGGAACTCCGCGGACCATTGGTACATCACGGTGCAGTACGCCTTCTACGACGGGCGGGATGACTTCATTTTCAGCGACGCCTACGATTCGGGCGCGATCGCGCAGGCCAACGTAACCAGCACCAACATCGCGCCCTATTGCGACTTCGCCTACGACGGCAACGGAACCACCGAAACCTACACCACCTCCGACCCACAGAGCGGCATCGGATGGGGCACCAACTACAAGTTCGCCACCGACTACTCGTCCGGCGCCACCCTCACCGACAACACCGGCTGGACCTACAACCAGCCCAACACCATCCCCTACGCCTGGATTTACAAGGATTCCAGCCTCACCAACCGGGAGATGGGCGCGGTGCAGAACCAGCCCTACAGCCAGAAGGATTCCGGATACAACGACTGGACCCTCGGTGCCCCGCCCGTCGTCTCCGCCGTGGGCACCCCCATCCCAACCATCGGAATGCCCTTTGAGATGAGCGAATTCCAGAGCTACGCCGGCATGCGCTTCACCTGGGGAACCACCTACAACGCCTTCCAGAACAACCACGCCGACGGAAACAACGCCTACGGCGCGGGCGGGCCCACCGGCTCCTGGAACGTGTATCCCGTCAACGCCAGCAGTTTCGACATGCTCATCGACCAGTACAGCAGCCAGGGCGTTCCCAACCTGGTCACCGACACCGAGAACATCTACAAATCCAGCCTCAGCGCCTCGGTGGGAAGCGTGGTGACGTCCGGCCCCCAGGGTCCCGGGAACTACATGTCCCCCCAGACGGCCGGCATGCCCTCGGTCACCTATTCCCCGGCGGGTTTCGACTACGTCCTGCGCCGTTGGAGGGTTTCCTGCGCCTCCGGCTCGGCCGACGTGACCCTCAACGCCGGCGGCACCCTCACCCGGCCCACCTTCAGCTTCGAGAACCTTTCCTCCGCTCCCTGCTCACTCAGCCTCAACGGCACCCCACAGGTCCAAGGCACGGACTATGACGGGTCGTTCGATACCTCCATGGGCGTCTATTACGTCACGTTCCTCAAGACCCTGGCCGCCGGGGCGAACCGCCTGGTGCTGCGGTCCTCCTGCGGCAGCCCCACGCCCACGCCCTCGGCCACGGCCGGTTCGCCCCCTCCCAGCCCCAGCCCCAGCGCCACCGTATCGCCGACCCGCAGCGTCACCCCGACCTTCAGCGTCTCGCCCACGCCGGCTCCCGGCCTGATCCGGCCTGGCATGAAGATCTGCTTCATCGGCGATTCCATCACCTATCGCGGAAACTACACCCACGAGGTCGAGAACTACCTCAACGCCGTGTACCCGGGCGACAACCTCAGCTGCGTGAACGTGGGCGTGGGAGGCTGGACGGCCACGCAGTTCCTGCAGTACGTGGGCGCCGAGCCCACGGGCTTGCGGTATGTGCTCGACACGGTCAAGCCAGACCTGGCCACGATCTGCTTCGGCATGAACGACGCCAACTACACCCTGGAAAGCGCGGCCAACCTGGCCCAGTTCGAGACCAGCATGACCTCCATCATCACCCAGCTTGAGGCCGCCGGCATCAAGGTGGTGCTGCTGACCCCCGGGGCCGTGGACCAGACCGTGCCCTGGGCCTCCAACACCTCCAACATCCCGGCCGACTACAACACCAACACCAACTACGGCCTGGCCGCCTACGCCAGCTGGGTGATGAGCTACGCCGCCTCCAACAACATCCCGGCCTACGACATCCACACCCTGGCCCTGCAGGTGGCCGCGGCCGGCCGGGCCGCCCATTCCGGCTACCCCCTCTACACCGACCAGCCCCAGGACGGCATCCATCCCAACCCCTCGGGCGCCCTGGTCTACACCTACGGCATCCTTTCGGACCTGGGCGTGCCCGCCCAGAACCGGACGATCACCCTGACCGGGGGCGTCCTGACCGGCTGCCCGGGGGCCACGGTGGGGGCCTGGCAGGCCGGCGCCAACGGCGGATCCTTCACCCTGGTGGCCGATCCCATGCCCTACCTCGTCAATGCCCAGGCCAGGAAGGCCCTGCCCTTCCTCAACTTCCAGCAGACCTTCAACAACATCAACCTCAAGGCCACGGGCCTGGCCGCCTCCAGCTACTACCTGATCATCGACGGGTACCAGGCCGGGCCGGTCTCCTCCTCGGACCTGGCCTCGGGCGTCAACCTCTGCGACTACTGGATCAACCCGCCTTCGTCGCCCACCCAGGTGCACACCGTGCAGCTGGTGGACGCCTCCACCATGCAGCCGGCCTGCTACGACACCCAGATCGACACCATGCAGTCCAGCAACGACTTCCCCCAGATCGGCAACCTGAACAACAATTTCCCCTGGCCCACCAACCTGTGGGGCGGCTGGTGGTACGCCGGCGCGGCCAGCGGCAGCACCAGCAACGTCACCTGCTCTCCCTATCCCTTTGTCATGACCACTCCGGGCTGGAACGGGCTCAATGCCGCGGCCAACCTGGCAGGCACCACCAACCTCAACAACAACCTGCAGCTGCTGGAATGCGCCTGCTACACCCAGTACGACGACCCCGGGGACGGTATCCAGTTCATGTTCAAGGGTACCTCGGGCCAGCCCTTCCGCTTCCAGATGCACATCGAGGCCGAGGACGCCAACCTCGCGCCCGGGCGTTCCGCCACCTCCTACGACGATTACGGGGTCACCTTCACGGCCACGGGAAGCTGGCAGCAGGTGACGGTTCCCTACGCCGGCCTCACCCAGGCCTGGGGTGCGAGCGGCAGCGACGTCTTCACCTTCGATCCAGGCCAGATCGAGGAGCTGGAATGGCTGCCCTACGTGTCCTCGGGCAGCTTCAACATGAGCGTGGCCGACCTCAAGTTCTACTGCTCCAACCCGGCCCCCACGCCCAGCCCCACGCCGGCCACGCCCCCGCCCACGCGCACGCCCAGCCCCAACTGGACGGCAACCTCCACCCCCAGCGCCACGCCCAACTGGACCGCCACCGCCACGCCCAGCTCCACGCCCACCCCGCTGTGCCCGGGCGGCATGCTGGACGACATGGAAACCGGCGGCACCACCAACCAGTGGGGC
>JAJYGY010000363.1 GCA_021790555.1 bacterium | reverse complement strand
CCAGCTCGGCCTGGCGCTTGGCCAGCTGCTGGGAGGCGCGCTGCCGCTCCTTGTCCGGGCTGGGCCGGCGCCCCTCGCGGGCCTCCGCCTTCGCGGCCGGCTCCTTCCCGCCCGCCGCCCCCCCGCGCCCTTCGGCCTCCCTTTCCGGCGCGGAGAAGGTGACGACCGCGTCCGGCCTCCCCTGGCTTTTCTTCTCCAGGTACTCGGTGTAGTTGCCGGTGTACTGCACGACCCTGCCCGACTCGATCTCCCAGATGCGGGTGATCTCGCGGTTGAGGAAGTAGCGGTCGTGGGAAACCACCAGCAGGGTGCCCTCGAACTCGTCCAGGGCCTCCTCCACCACCTCGCGGCTGGCGATGTCCAGGTGGTTGGTGGGTTCGTCCAGCACCAGGAAATTGGTTCCCTCCACCACCAGCTTGGCCAGCATCAGGCGGGCCTTTTCGCCGCCCGAAAGGCTGGCCACCTTCTTTTCCACCTCGTCACCCGAGAACAGGAAGCGGCCCAGCACCCCGCGCACCTCCTGCTGGGGCGACTGCGGCATCAGGTTCCAGATCTCGTCGATGACCCGGTTTTCGGGCGCCACCGAGCTCTGGAACTGGTCGTAGTAACCCAGGTGCACCTGGGACCCCAGCCTCACCCCGCCCTCCCCGGCCGACTCCCGGCCGCACAGGATCTTGATCAGCGTGGATTTTCCGCAGCCGTTGGGGCCGATCAGGGCGACCCGCTCGCCCCGGTAGATCATGGCGTCGAAGGGCGAAAAGAGGCGCCGCTCGCCGAAGCCCTTGGCCACTCCCCTGATCTCCACCACGTCCTTGCCCGACGGCCCCTTGCCGTTGAAGTTGAGCTTGATCTTCTTCTCGCGCGTGTCGGGGCGGTCCAGGCGCTCCAGCTTGGCCAGCATCTTCCGCCTGCCCTGGGCCTGCTTGGTGTTCTGGCCGGCGATGTTGCGCCGGATGAAATCCTCGGTGCGGGCGATGTAGGCCTTCTGCATCTCGTATTCCTTCAGGGCCTGCTCGAACTCCTCGGCCTTGCGCCTCTTGTATTCCGTGTAGTTGCCGGGGTATTCGGTCAGCTCGCAGTCCTCCAGCTCGACCACCTCGCGGGCGATGCGGTCGAGGAAATAGCGGTCGTGCGAGATCACCACCAGGCTGCCCTGGTAGTCCTTCAGGAAGCCCTCCAGCCACTCGCAGGTCTCCACGTCGAGGTGGTTGGTGGGTTCGTCCAGCAGCAGGAGCTGGGGCTGCTGCAGGAGCAGCTTGGCCAGCATCAGGCGGGTCTGCTCCCCGCCGGAAAAGGTCGCCAGCTTGCGGTGGAAGTCGCGCTTCTCGAACTCCATGCCGTGCAGCACCTCCTCCACCTCGGCCTCGTAGGCGTAGCCCCCCAGGGCCTGGAACTGCCCCTGCAGGCGCGAGTAGCGCTCCAGCACCTTCTCCATCCGGTCGGGCTCGCCGGCCACGGCGGGGTCGGCCATCCGCGCCTCGGCCTCCGCCATCTCGTCCATCAGGCGCAGCAACTCCGGTTTGGCCAGCATCATCTCCTGCAGCAGGGTGTGTTCCGGGGGGAAGCTGGGGTTCTGGGACAGGTGGCCGACGCTCAGACCCTTCTGGCGCGACACGGTGCCGGCCGTGGGCTCCTCCAGCCCCAGGATGAGCCTGAACACGGTGGTCTTGCCGGCGCCGTTGGGTCCGATCAGGCCGATGCGGCGTCCCTCCTCGATGGACCAGGAAACCTCCTTGAGGATGTCGCGCACGCCGAAGGATTTGGAGACGTTCTCAAAATTGACGAGGGACATGGGCAGAAATTCCGCGAGATCGGGTTAAAACTTCCAACGCAAATCGCGCCCCAGGGCGCGCTTCAGGGTGGCCAGGCACCGGGCGTGGATGAGGCCGTTGGTGGCCAGCACGCCGGGCTTGGTGATGTCCAGGGGCCGGCCCTCCAGGTTGCTCACCTTTCCGCCCGCCTCGCGCACCACCAGTTCGCCTGCCGCGTTGTCCCAGGCCTTCAGGCCGTATTCCCAGAAACCCTCGAAGCGCCCGGCCGCGGTCCAGCAGTAGTCCAGGCTGGCGCAGCCCAGGCGCCGCAGGGCCTGGAATCCCCGCATGAACTCCATCCACTCGCGCGTGTTCTCGCCGGTCTCGCGGGCCCGGTAGGAGAAGCCGGACACCAGCAGGCATTCGTCCGGCCTGCTCCGCCGCGACACGCGGACGCGCCGGCCGTTCAGGAAGGCGCCCTTTCCGGCCTCGGCCACGTAGGTCTCCTTCAGGGCCGGCGCGTGCACGACGCCGATGAGCCCCCTGCCCTTCTCGCGCACCCCGATGGAGACGGAAAACTGGGGCAGCCCGTGGCTGTAGTTCACCGTGCCGTCCAGGGGGTCGACGAACCACTGGATGGGCGAGGCGGGGTCGCCGTGCACGCCCGTCTCCTCCCCCACGAAGGCGTGGTCCGGGAAGTTCCGGGACACCACCTTCAGGGCCAGGGCCTCGCAGGCCTTGTCCACCTCGGTGACCGGGTCGGTGGCCCCCTTCCAGCGGATGTCCAGGCGCTTGCCCCACTTGCGCATCTGGATCTCGCCCGCGGCCCGCGCCAGTTCCAGGGCCGCCTTTTTTATCCTTTTGCAGTCCAAGTCCCCTCCCATGAATGGGCCTCGCAGCCGGTCAGGCCCGGGCCGCACTCCAGATCACCCGGCGGCCGAAGACCTCCACGAAAAGTTCGGCCTTCTTCTGCATGGCCCAGTGCTCCAGCGAAAGGTCGCCCCGCCCCCGGCACCAAAGCTCCACCACCCTGCCCTTCTCCTCGGCCCGCAGGTCCTTCACCCGCGACCGGTGGGCCCGGTCCAGCGAGTCTGCCAGGCGCAGCAGGGCGGCCATCTTGGACACCGCCAGCCGGTCCTCGGGCTTCAGGTCGGAGAAGGCCCGGTGCTCGGGCTTGGGGTGCGAGCGCCGGTGGTAGCGGGCCGTCAGGGCGATCTTCTCCACCTGCTCCCTGCTCAGGCCCGGAAATTCCATCACCGAGGAGATCAGGTAATGCGAATGCTTGTGGTGGGCGCTGGCGGCGATGTAGTAGCCGCAGTCGTGCAGCAGGGCCGCCAGCTCCAGCAGCAGGCGGTGTTCGCCGTCCAGGGCGTGCAGGGACCGCAGCTGGTCGAACAGCGAAAGCGCCAGGGCCCTCACCTGCCGGGCGTGGCCCTGCTCCACGCGGAAGCGCTGGGCGTACTGGGCCTGGGTGGCCATGATCTCGCGCCGCTGCTCCTCGGGAAGCTCGCCGGGCAGGTGCCGGGCGAAGAGGCTCAGCAGGAGCCCCTGGCGCAGGGTGGCGAAGGGCACCCAGATCTCGCCCAGGCCCAGGCGGCGCATCAGTTCCCGGTAGACCACGGCGGCGGGTTCGATGACGTCGGCCCGGTCGCGGCGCAGGCCCAGCTTTTCCACCCGTCCCTCCGGGCTGAGCGCTTCGATCTCTCGGTGGACCCGGTCGAAGTCCTTGCGCGACAGCACCAGGGCCCCTTCCGGGCGCTTGCGCTTGCCCCTCAGCTTCAGGGCCAGCGAGGCGATCTCCTCGATATTGCCCCCGGTGCCGATCAGGCGGTCCACCCGCCTCCTGGGAAGGTGCTCCTTGAGCCTCTGCAGCACCCTGCCGCAGTACTGCAGCACCAGGTTCTCGAACTTGCGCTCGCCGGCGGGGCCGCTCCCCAGCACCTCCAGCAGGCGCACCGCGCCCAGCTTCAGCACCTCGGAGAAGCGAAGCTCGCCCCCGCTCACCAGCGAGACTTCGGCGCTGCCGCCGCCCAGCTCCACCAGCAGGTTGCTCTTGGAGCCGTACAGGCGCACCTTCTCGTTGACGGCCTGGCGGATCAGCCCGCCCTCCTCGGCGCCCGAGATCACCTCCAGGGGGGCGCGGCAGGCGCCCTTCAGCCGCGCCAGAACCTGCTCGGCGTTCTTGGATTCGCGCAGGGCGCTGGTGGCCACGGCCCGGGCCAGGCCCACGTGGTGGCGGCGCATCAGGGTCTCGAACTGCCGGAAGGCCCTCACCAGGGACAGGATGGAGGCCTCGCTGACGCGGCCCTCGGAGAAGACGTCGTGGCCAAGCCGGATGGCCGCCCTCTGGCTGGCGATCTCGCGGGGCCGCCCGTCCCTGCCGCGGCGGGCGATGGTCATGCGCACCGCGTTGGAACCCACGTCGATGGCGGCGGCGATGTCGGTCGACCCGCGCGTCCCTGTTTTTGCGGCCTGTGGCATCCCCACCCGTGAAAAGGACCTGTTCAAACCCGCCCGGCTCAGCGCAGGGCCAGCACCAGTTCCAGCCCCTTGCGCACCATCATCACCGCGATGGCTCCCAGAAAGAGGCTGACCACCTTGGAGAGGGCCCGCGCCCCGGCCTTGCCCACCCAGCCCAGGATGCTCTCCGAGAACTTCAGCACCAGGCCCAGGATGGCCAGGTTGCACAGCACCGAGGCCAGCACGGGCCACAGCCCGTACTGCTGGTCCAGCAGCAGCACGGTGGTGAGGAAGGCCGGCCCCGCGATCATGGGGGTGCCCAGGGGCACCACGCCCAGCTCGTCGGCTTCGGGGATCTTGCGCGCGCCCGCTCCCAGCAGGTCCACCAGGGCGATGGCGAACAGGATGCCGCCCCCGGCGATCATGAAGTCGCCCATCTCGATGCCCAGGAAACGGAACACCGCCTTGCCCAGGAACAGGAAGACCAGGCCCAGGGCCAGGGCCGTCAGCAGGGACTGGCTGAGCAGGCGGGCCCTTTCGGCCGGCCGCCGCGAATGGGAAACCATGACGAAGAAGGGCAGCAGCCCCACCGCGTCGATGGCCACGAAGATGGGGATGAAGGCCAGCAGGAAGGTGCGCAGATGCATGAAACCCCGCGTGTGGGAGGGCCGCGGCCCTCAGAAACCCCGTTTTCTCAGCCATTCCAGGCAGGCTTCGGCCCAGTCCGGCCTCAGCCCGAACCCGTGCTCCCCCATGTCGGCCCGGAACAGCTCGTGGGGCACCGAGGCGCGCTGGAGGGCCAGGGCGTAGGGTTCGGCGTTGGCCTGGGCGCGCACGGTGTGGTCCTGGTTGGAGACCGCCAGGAAAGCCGGCGGGGTCCTGCCGCCGGCCTGGCGCTCCCCGCTCAGGTAGTCCACCATCAGCGAGTCGGGGTGGGGCCCCAGCAGGTTCTCCTTGCTGCCGGCGTGGGCCTTGGCTCCCATGGTGACCACCGGCGCCAC
The DNA here is from genome assembly GCA_021790555.1 of bacterium. Taxonomy (GTDB): domain Bacteria; phylum Oederibacteriota; class JAJYGY01; order JAJYGY01; family JAJYGY01; genus JAJYGY01. The sequence continues at coordinate 1,386 of JAJYGY010000363.1, read as the reverse complement.
CAGCACCTGCAGGTCGGGCCGGCAGGACTTCCGTTCCACCTCGTCCGGGGCGAGCAGGTCGCCCTCGTTGAAATGCGTGGCCGCGCAGCAGGCCAGGTGCGCGCCGGCGGAAAACCCCAGCACGCCCAGGCGCCCCGGATCCAGCCCCAGGCGGCCGGCCTGGTGGCGCAGCAGCCTCAGGGCCCGCTGCGCGTCCAGAAGCGGGCAGGGATGCCGGTAGGGCGCCACGCGGTAGCGCAGCACGAAGGCGTGGATCCCCTTCTCCGCCAGCCAGGCCGCCACCTCGCGCGCGGGCGCCAGGGAAAGGCGGGCGTAGCCTCCGGCCGGGCAGACCAGCAGGCCCGGCCCGGGCCCGGGCGCCGGAAAGACCTCAAGGGCCGGGATGTCGCCGGGCGCCCCGCCCACGGCCAGGGGCGCCGGACCTTCCCACAGCCTGATGATTTCAACCGCTTCCGCCATCCATGCCCCGTCGGTTGCGGGCCGCGCCGGCCCTTTTTCGCATTCTGCGGTGGGCGCCGCGTTCTTGTCAATGAGCGCCCGCCCCTCCGGCCGAAAGTTCCCAGACGGCCTGGTGCCGCTCCCGGGGGTTCTGGGCGTGGGCCACGCTGACCATGGTGGTGCCGGGCAGCCTTTCCTTCAGGCCCCGGTAGAGCCTCTCCTGGGCGTCCTCGTCCAGGGCGGAGGTGGCCTCGTCCAGGAAGATCCATTTGGGCCCGCGCAGGAAGACGCGCGCCCAGGCGACCCTCTGCTGCTCGCCCACCGAAAGCACCAGGGCCCAGTTGTCGGCGGCATGCAGGGCCGGCTTCAGGTGGTCCAGGCGGCACAGCTCCAGCACCTCGGCGGCCTCCCCGTCCGTCACCCCCTCCTCGGCCTCCGGATAGGCCAGGGCCGCCTTGAGGGTGCCCACCGGCAGGTAGGGTTTCTGGGGCAGCACCATCACGGGGTCCCCGGCCGGCAGGTCGAAGGACCCGGTGGCGAAGGGCCACAGGCCCCGCAGGGCCCGAAGCAGCGTGCTCTTGCCGCAGCCCGAAGGGCCCGAGATGAGCACCGAGCGGCCGGGCCGGAATTCCGCGTCCAGCGCGGAGGTGAGGGCGCGCCCCTCCCCGGGAAGCGACAGGGACACCCCGCGCAGGCGGATGGACCCGCCCCGGGGCGCCTCGTGGAGGAGGGAGGCGGCCCGGGCGCGCATGGACTTGGTGCGCTCCACCTCGTCCTCGAAGCCCTCCAGCCTTTCCACCACCGAGCGCCAGTAGGCCAGCGCGCTGTAGTTCTCCACCACCCAGGACAGGGCCGTGCGCACGCGGTCGAAGGCGTTGGAGATCTGCAGCAGGCCGCCGAAACCGATGACCTTGGCGAAGTAGCGCGGGGCCGCCACCATGAAGGGGA
>JAJYGY010000338.1 GCA_021790555.1 bacterium | reverse complement strand
GGTGTGACTTTACTGCGCGGCCAAAACACAATGCTGTTACCTCCGCAGTCAAGCAGGCGAGGGCCGCTGCGCAGATGTCCCTGCCTGCCCTGGAACGGGAACAGGATGGCCAACCCACATCTATCAAGCCATCCACTGCGGAAATGGAAGAAGAAGGGACCTCCACCGAGGTGGCTGAGTTCCGCGAACTGGCCGCCAGCGCTGGCGCATCGGTCATTGATGTGGTCATCCAACGCAGGGACCGCCCCGACCCTGCGACCATGGTTGGCAAGGGGAAACTGGAAGAGATTTCCGCACTGGCTGCCTCCAGCCAGGCGGACCTGGTTCCGCGGGTGCTGGGCCTTCCCCCGGGGTGGCAGGCCACGTTCCAGGACCCGGTGCTGCGGGCGGGCCAGTCCACCCTGCTCACCGTGGTGACTGCGGACGGCACCGCGCAGCCGGCCAGCCTGCGCGTGGAGGGGGATTCCGGCAACAACGCGGTGGCCGTGTCGCAGGCCGTCGCCCTGGCCAAGAACTGGACCATGGCGGTCACGGTCAGGTATCCCGCCGTGTACAATTCCGGCACCGCCACCTATTACGGGCCTCCGGGCGGATGCGCGCATTCGTTCTCCTTCACGGCGCCGGTCACCTTCCAGCTCTACTGCCGGAACGTGCCCACCGGCCTCAACGTGGCCCTTGCCTTGAATTCGAGCGCCAAGGTGGCCGAGGTCTGGTATCCCCTGCCCAACTACGTCTGCTATGCAGACAGCGCCAGCCAGGTGGCCCTGCAGACCTTCAACGGCCAGACCGCCACGGCGCAGGCCACCTGCACGGTGGCCGGCACCCTGTGCGCCCCGGACAACGGCTGCAACCGCCTGGACGCCACAACCCAGTCCTTCGCCTACCAGGTGCTGTACGACAACCAGGCCCTGGCCGGGCCGGCCTTCAACATCAGCTACAACTTTTGGATGTCCACCAGTTACGCCACGGCTGGGGTGGTCTACTGACCCGCGCCTTCTTCAGGAGAACGCCATGAAATCCTCCGCAAGATCTCCCTGGTTCGCCCTGGCCCTTGCCACCTTCGCCCTTTCCGGCTGCACCGGCCCCAAGGGAGACAGCGGCCCCATGGGGCCTTCCGGCCCCTCGGCGCCCAACACCAGCCCCATCTACTACTACAACCAGGACTTCGATTCCCCCAGCTACAGCGTGAGCGAGTGGCAGACGAACGCGGCGGGAGGGATGGGCTCCTTTGGCCCCACCCAAACCACTTCCGAATTTCAGTCGCCGCCCGATTCCTTGAGGATAAATTACGGTGCGTCCACCGCCGGGGCCATGTGCTGGGTTCCCCTGGAAAGCGTGGACACGTCCAAGGATACCTGGGTGGAATGCGACTGGATGTTGGGCAGCCTCTATGACGAACAGATAGCACTGAACGCCAACAATGGGACCAGGCTGGTCATGGGTTACAGCTCTGTCGCCGGTTCCATGTATCTTGTCAATTCGGGAAGTCCGGTGTACGTGCTATCCGCCCCAACTGTCGGGGTTTGGCACCATGTCAAAATGGTCCTGTATTCCAATGGCCTGAGCTCGTACTGGTTTGATAGTTTGGCGCTTGGAAGCAAGTACAGCACTGATCTCGCGTTGGGAAGCGAGGCTAATAATGCCCTGGGTTTGAGGATTGGATCAAATTATGCTGGGAGTACAACCTACATTGATAACCTGCAATGCTACCATTACTGACTTTGCGGCTGATGGTGGATAAATTGATGCGACTGAAAAAAACACTTTTAGCCTGCGCGATCTTCATTTTCATTCGTGGTACCTCGTGCAAGGCATCAAGCTTTGCCATTTCCACCTACTCCAATTGGCAGTCGGGCAGCAGCGTGAATATTGACGATAATGCCACTTTCGGCTCCATCCAGTTATTGTCGCAGGCAGGTGTGGTTTCAGATGAATTTGAAGCCGGCTTCTTGAAACCCGCTTGGACGGCGGCCAACTTATCCGCGATGTCATTTTCCTCTTTGGGCGAAATGCACATCAACGCAGATGGAAACCAGGCCAATGGGGCCGCCGGAATTGGGGTCGAATCCAAGCCCTTTCCTGTCACGGGCGGGGACGGGGTTTATGAAACCCTGGTTAATCCTACGGCCTCAGGCTACCAATTCGGCGGCTTGTATATGACAGGGATACTGGAAGATACCGCCAAGTCATTTTCCGGCAATTACGTATATCTTTATTTCAATAGCCAGGGACAAGTCGGGGCGTGGATCAACATGACGGGAACGGCGACCCAGATCAATTACACGACCTTATCCGGGGTTGGAGCCTGCAGGCTTCGCATCGCCAAGACCGGCTGCAACTATTCGCTTTCCTATCTTTCTCCAACCGCTCAAGTTTGGGTGCCTTTGACCTCAACCAGTTTTGCCATGAGTTCCACCGACATGGTTGTGGGTTTGGGAAATATCATTCCACCAACGAATGGATATGGCGGCATCTCCGACTACTCCTACTTCCGTGTCACTCCCTACGCTGAATCCGGCACGTGGACCAGCGCGGCCCTGGACCGGGGAGGGGTGCCGGTTCAGGCTGGCACCATTTCCTGGCAGGCGGACAATATCCTGGCCGGGGTGACGTCGGTCAGCATCACGACCCGCACGTCCCCGGACAAGGTGAACTGGAGCGCCTGGAGCGGCGCGTACTCCAATCCCCTGGGCAGCGCCATCACCAGCCCCCAGGCCCGCTATATCCAGGTTCAGGCCATGCTTTCCACCACGGACACGGCGCGGACGCCCGTTCTGCGGTCCATCCGCATCGACCAGCCGGACTTCTCCGGCGCCCTGCTCGCCAAGGAAAACGTGAAGTTCTGGGACAACCCGGCCCGGTCAAGCCCGGCCAGGATATTGTACGAGCTGGCCCAGCCGGCCTCGCGCGTGCATGTCCGGATCTCGGACGCCAACGACCGGGTGCTGTTGGACGAGCCCGCGCCCGCCGGCCAGGGGCAAAACGAGTTCGACTGGGACATCCACGACAAGGCCAACGGGGTCTACCTGGTGAAGATCACGGCGCAGGACGGCGGCGGGAACGAAACCAGCGTGGTGAAAGGACTGGCGGTGCTGAAATAGCAGGGAGGGAGGGTGGGGAGAAGGAAAAAAAACCGGCCAATAGCGGGGGGCTTTGGCCGCCTGCTGGCGCTTGGCCTGGGGCTGACGGGCTTCCTGTCCGGCTGCGCGGGCCTCGCCCCGCTTCCCCAGCCGTCGCCGTCCGCGTGGGAAGGGATCCGGGCAGGCGCCCCGAAAAGTGCGCGCTTGGAGGCAAAGGGTACGCGGGTGCTGGTCCCGGCTCATTCACACCTCGTCCTTCCGCTCCGCTCCTTCTGCCTCAACCTGGAAAGGGCGGCTCCGGTCCCAAACGAACTATATCAATGGCGGAAGGGGGAGCCTGGCATCCCCTATTTCCGGGAAATCCTGGCCTACTCCCAGGGGCATCCGGAGGTCCCCCAGGAGGATGTGCAGACTTTGCTGTGGTGCCTTCAGCAGAAGTACCGATCCGGAGACTACCCTCCGGAAGCCAAGGCCCTGTTGGAGGTCATCCACCCCGGAGCGGCCGCCGGGTTGCCTTCGGCCGGGGGCGCTTTCCTGACCGGGGTCTTATGGAGCGCCACCTCCCTGGCGGCATCCTCGGCCCTGTCGGCCGCGCCGGGCATGGGTGGCCTGGCCGGTTCCATGGCCTTGGCGGCGGTCACGGGCTACGAAGGCATGTCCCGGCAGATGGCCACGCACGTTTCCAGCCATCCCCTTCCAGGCACGGCCCCGCCCGAGCCCGTGGAGGGAACCTCCCTGTACGGGCAAAACCAAAGCGACCGCGATTACTCCCACCAGGTGGCCACCCTTTACAATCCGGGCGGAGAGGGAGTGGTGCTGGACCTGGGCCAGTACTACCTTCAGCCGGTCCGGCCGGACGTGCAGCGCCTGGGAATCCTCCCCGATCCCCTCGGCGATACCGGGCACGCCGAATCCTGCAGGATCCTTTCCATGACCGCGCCGGGCTGCCTCAATGTGGGCCAGACCCTGGAAGAAGACCGGATCCAGGTGGAGACTGACCCGCCGGGGATTCCGGTATCCTTCGACCCTCCCCTGCCCTACCTGCCCGACCGGGCCGGAGACCTGTTCGTCAGCGCCTCTTGCGGGGATTCCACCCAGCAGAGGACCATTCACGTCGTCAACCGCGCGGACCAGGCGGTCCAATCCGTGGGCGTCTCCGGGAACATCGCGCAAGGCATCAACGCGGCGCTGGACACTCTGGCGGACCGGATCGGGATATGCCAATTCGGTCAGGCGCGGATGGGCGGGGAGCTGAGGGTGGCCAGATTCAAAACCTGCTGCGGGGAAAGCGTGCGCCCGGGCAAAGGGCTTTCCGGATCGGCCTCCCTGACACTGCCGTCGGTGGAATGCCCGGTGCCGTCGGCCGCGTTCGAGGTGCCCGGACTCTTCCAGGCGGGGGTATTCGCCGTGGTGGAAGGGTCGGGAAGCGCTTCCGCGGCGGATTCGGGGAATCCCTGCGGCGGTGCCTCTTCGGGATGCCTGGAGGTCAGCCTTCAGGGGGGCCTGGGCCTGAAGGTGAAGCTGGCCGCGAAGGCGGTGGAGGTCTGTGATGTGGAGGTGTCCGGGGCGGCCAAGAGCGCCCTGGGTGTCACGGCGCGCTGTTGCGCGGGGGGAGGCGAGGGGGCCGTGAGTGCCGCCTTGAATCCTCTGATACTCAACGCCACCTATTACCTGAAAATCCGGAACCGGTGCCTGGTGGGCGGCACCTACACCGAGCCGGTTTTTCCGTCGGTGGTGCTCGGGCGGATGCCTTTTGAATGCCCGCTTTGAGGCCCACGGCTTCGGTCGGATGGCGCCCGGGGGGAGAGCGATGAACTTTTGCGAGAGAGCGCGTGTTTGGGCCGCCCTGGCCCTGGCGCTGCTGGTTCCCGGCCCCGCCTGGGCCGCGCGGGACAGGCTGTTGTTCCGGTTTTGCCCGGCAGGGCGGTGCGGGGACAATCCCTTTTGCGTGGTCGTGGACGGCGACCTGTTCCAGCCTCCCAGGCCGGTGGGCGGAGCGGCCCTTTCAGGGGGGCCGGGCGCGGATCCGGAACAGACCCTTTCCAGCGCCCTGCGCAGCGAGGACAGGGTCGACGAATCGGCTTTCAGCGCCTTATGGGATCCTTCCGAACCCGCCGGTCAAAGGGACCGGCTTTCCGGGCCGCCCGCAGGCCGGCCCCGTGGGCTCGTGATGACCTGGATTGACCAGGAACTGCTGTACGGACCCTTCATCCTGTACGCCATGACCTATGGACAGAGCCCGGCCGGCGGGGAAAGGGACGTGGCCACCCTGGCGCGAAAAGGAAAGGCCTGGTACCTGAGCAACGCGCCGGTGTTCTCGAGGGCCGACGGGCTTTTCCAGATGATTCGTAGCCTCCTCCTGATTCCGGATAAAGACGCAGGGATGGAGGAATCCGCTCTGGACGAGGCGGGATTCCGTGCCTTGACCGGGACGGCCGGCACCCTGGTGGAAAGTTTCCACGCCCTGGGGGATGGGACCCAGCCCCATCCCCTGCTGTCGGTGGCGCGGGGCAGGGTTTTTGATCCGCCCGAGGCGGTCGATTGGACGGATCCTTCCGGGGATTCGCTGGAATCCGTGATCGCTTCGCTGTACAAGGCCTGCAAGGCCGGAGATCTTGCCAAGGTGGCCGCGCTGCTGGACAGACAACCCAATGCCCATGCCGGGGCCACGGACCGGCGGCTGGAACAGATGTTCAAGGCGGTTTCGCCATCGCGTTACGGGCTTCTGGAGAAGGCCTGGGTGACCAGGATCGTCCACTACGGTCCCTATGCCCTGGCCTTCACCCGCAATTCCGTGGGCGGGGCGCCGGTCGAAGACTGGCTTCTTTTCAGGCGTGGGACGCGGGGCTGGCGCCTGGCGGTGGATCCGGACAGGGAATGCCGCCTGGTGCTGGCCTACCTGGCCGGGGGATTGCCGGCGTATCCCAAGGTGCTGCCGCTGTATTGACGGAGGATGCCGCGAAACCGGCATGGGCAGGGTGTCTGGAGGGGCGGAGATGGAAATTTTCCTGAAGATGGGGCTGGCCATGATCGTGACGCTGGCGGGTTTGGCCCGCGCCGCGGACACCGTGGTCGGCGCGGCGGCCTACCTGGGCCAGGGCGCGGGGGCGCGCGGAAACGGCATGGGCGGGGCCTTCACGGCCGTGGCCGACGACGTGACGGCAGGCTACTGGAATCCGGCCTCGCTGTCGCGCTTCGGCCTTCCCCAGACCGAAATCGCCGCCGCGTACAGCTATCTTTCCGACGGAAGGGAACTGGATTACCTGGCCGTGGCCCGGCATTGGGAGGGCGTGGGAAACTTCTGCCTGGGCCTGACCCGCTTCGGCATGGCCTCTCTGGAGGGATACCAGGGCGGCGTTTCCACGGGGAGTTTCCAGGACCAGGAATTCGCCCTGGCTTTCAGCTACGCCACCCCCGTCACCTACCAGGTGCGCCTGCGCGACCCGGTGAAGGGCCTGTACCAGGGCCTGGACGGGCTACTGGGCCTGGGCGGGAGCATGGACCTGGGCGCCTGGCTGAT
>JAJYGY010000029.1 GCA_021790555.1 bacterium | reverse complement strand
TCAAAAGGTCGCTGCCCCTTTCCAGCGAGGCCGCGGCGAGCTCCTTCAGCAGCCCGGGCCTGGCCCGGGTGTCGGCGTCCGCGAACAGGAAAAAGGGGTGCCGGGCGGCCCGCGCCAGCCGCCAGCAGGCCCAGTTTTTCCCCACCCATCCCTTGGGCAGGGGGGACCCTTTGAGGACCCTCAGGCGGGGCCTTCCCCTCTTCAGGCCGGCCAGGATGGCGGAGGTGCGGTCGCGCGACTCGTCGTCCAGCACGATGACTTCGAAGTCGGGATAGCGGCTGCCGAGATAGGAAAGCACGCAGGCGGCGATGTTGGATTCCTCGTCGCGGGCGGGGATCAGCACGGAGACGCCGGGCCAGGCCGCAGGCCGCCTGGGGGGGCGCCGCCTGAGGTACAGGAGGTTGACAAGGGTTATACAGAGATGCACGAAAAGAAGCGCCAGGACGGCGGTGCCCAGGACACGCACTATTCGATCACCTCGTCGTCGAAGACCACCCGGCTCTTGAACGCGGGGGGCAGCTCGCCCATCTTCATTTCCAGGTTGTTCCTTTCGATCTTCATCCGGGGACCCTGCGTGGCAGGCTCCTTGGGGGCCGGCGGGGAGGGCGCGGCCGGCCTGGGGGGGGGCGCGGGCGCGGCGGCGGGTGCCTGGACCCGGGGCGGGGGAGGCAGGGGTGGGAGGGCCCCGCCCGAGGCGGTCGTGCTCAGGGGCGGCGCGGGAAGGGGGGGCAGGGGAGGAAGCGGCTGGACAGGGGCCGCGGCCGGCGCCGCGTCCGGGACCTGGGCTGCCTTGCCCTCCAGCTGCAGAAGAAGGTCCAGCGGGTCCTTGGGCAGGCTGGAGCGCCGCGTGGGCGCGGCCGGTGCGGGCCCCGGGGGAAGTGCCGGCGCGTCCTGGATCTTGGCCGGGGGCCGGGAAGTCGCGTCGGCCCGCGGGGCGGAGGGCCCGGCCTCCAAAACGGCCGGGGCCGGAGACGAGGGGGTGGGGGCCGCCTGGACCCGGGCCGGCGCGGAGGTTTCGGGGAATTCCCGCGCCATCTTGTCGGCCAGGTGGGCGGGCACGGGAAGGGCGCTCAGGCCCAGCCCCTTGCGGGCCCGGTTCAGCCCGGCGAAGGACTGGACATCACCCGGGTCGGCCCGCAGGAGGCGTTCGAAGGTCTGCTTGGCCTCCTCGTACATCTCCTCCTGCAGGCACATGTCGGCCATGGTGGCCAGGGTGGAGCGGTCCTCCGGGGACATGGCCTGCTGGCGGAAGGACAGGCCGGCCACGGGTTCGGCGGGCGCCGCGGCCGGGGAGGGCGGGGCCGACTCCAGGGAACGCGCGTGCACGCGCGCCTGCAGTTCCATCTCCCTGCGGCGCGCCTCCAGGGCGCTGGGGTCCTGGGCCGCCCTCTCGTAGCAGCGCAGGGCCAGGTCGTCGCGCCCCTCCTGCTCGAAAAGCATGCCCAGCTGCAGCAGGGCCTTGCCCACCTGCTTGGCGGTGCGCAGGAAAAGGGTGAAGGAGTTTTTCGCCTCCTCGCGTTTGCCCTGCTTGGCGTAGAGGATGCCCATCAGGTAGGGGGCCTCCTCGATGCCCAGGGCCTGGACCTTGATGATCCACTGGCTGGCCTTTTCGAAGTCGCCCTGCTGCAGGGCCTTTTCCGCCGCCACCACGTAGTATTTCCCGGCGTCGCTGGGCTGGCCCTCGGCCGAGGAAACCTCCTCCAGGGCCGCGCGGGCCTCCTCGTGGTCCGGATTGAGCTCCAGGACCCGCTGGAAATAGGGGCGCGCCTTGGACAGCAGCCGGTGGGCCATGAAGGCCCTGCCCACGGCCAGGTAGAGTTCAATGGCCTCGCCCAGGTCTCCCAGGCTCAAGTAAAGGGCGGCCAGCTTCTGGTAGGCGACGGTGTGGTTGGGAAAGGCCTGGATGGCCCGGCGGTAGGCCTCCACGGCCGCCCGGGAATCGCCCTGGGCCAGCTTTTCGCCCGCCTCCACCAGGTGCGAAAGCAGCCGCAGCCTGCCGCGGGCGGCCTCGTCCAGGCCCGCCGGGTTCAGCTTCAGGATCTTGCGCTGCACGAAAAGGGTCTTGTCCGTCAGGCCCAGCTTCTGGAAGGCGTCGGCGGCGCGCTGGTATTCGGGGTAGGCCTCCGCGTCCCTGCCCGCCTTGGCCAGCACGTCCCCGGCCAACACCCAGGTGACGGGTTCGTCCGGGGCCGCCTCGCGCAGCTTTTTCAGCTCGACCAGCGCCTTTTCGACCTTTTCCTGGCCCAGGAAGAGGGCGACGGTTTTTTGCAGGGTGGATTTGTCTTCCGGCATCCTTGACGGTCCAGGCAGAAGAAGGGGCCCTTGGGGCCGGTTCGGGTCCCGGCCGCGCGGGGCCACGGTTGTCCAAGTATACCATGGGGTATTTTCACGGGGCAGGAAACTTCGCGGCCTTGAACCGGATGGCGGCTTCGTGTAGAGTGGCTGGGTTTCCGCCCGGCCGCTCGCCGGGCATTCACCTTCGCTTCGGCCTTCCCCGATGCCCGCTGCCACCGCCAAGCCCCCCGCCGAGGAAGGGGGGGCGTCCGCGCCCGAAATCCTGCGAAAATCCGTGGTGGTCCTGCTCGCCGCCACCCTGGTGGGCCTGGTCCTCTTCTTCAGCGTCAGCACCTACGACCAGTTCGAGCTGCCCAAGCTCACCCTGCTGCGTTGCGCCACGGTGCTGATGCTGGCCCTGTGGGCCCTGAGGATGGCCTTGAGCCCGCGCTGGGAATGGCGGCGCTGCCCGCTGGACCTCCCCATGCTCGCCTGGAGCGCCTGGCTGGTGTTCAAGACCGCCGATTCGGTCAGCTGGAGCATCAGCTGGAGGGGCGAATACGAAAACTTCAACGGCAGCCTCACCCAGCTGAACTATTCCCTGCTGTACTTCATCGCCGTCCAGAACGTGCTGCGCTGGGACGAGGTGGAGAAGGTCCTCCTGGCGCTGTTCTACGCCGCGTCCTCCGCGGCGCTGTACGGGCTTTTCCAGGCCCTGGGGATGGATTTCATCACCTGGAGCTCGGCTTCGGTCATCGTGGACCGCTATTTCGCCTCGCTGGGCAACCCCAATTTTCTGGGGGCCCTGATGATCATGGCCATGCCGGTGGGCGGGGTGCTCTTCTTTTCGCGCCGCAGCCTCCTGACCAAGCGGGGACTGCTGGTGTTCTGGCTGCTCCAGCTGGCCAGCCTGGCCCTGTGGCTTTGCCTGTACCTGTTCTTCCCCCCCGGCCACACCCTGGACCCCGGCCGCCTGGCGGCCCAGGCCGGGCGCGCCGTGTTCTGGGCCCTGGTGGCCTACCTGGCGGGCATGGCGGTGTTTCCGGCGCTGTTGTGGAAGGGGCGCCTGAAGGCGGCCCGGGCACTGGGACTGACCTCGGTGATGCTGATCCTATTCAAGGCCCTGCTCGACACCGGAACCCGCGGCGCCTTCCTTGGGCTGCTGGCGGCCTGCGCCCTTTTCGCCGCCATCGCCGTCCGGCAGCGCCTGAGGGCCAGGGCCCGCGAGGGCGGGACGGTCCCGGCGGCCGCTCCGGCGACGCCGCGCGGCCGGGGGCGCGCGGGGCTGTGGGTGGGCGGGGTGCTGGCCCTGGTGGTGGCCGTTTCCTTCAGCTTCGGGCCGGAGCTTTCCAGGCGCATGTTGTGGTCCCTGGGCCATCCCCTGCAGGCCACCGAGACCTCGCGCCTGGAGATCTGGCGGCCGGCCCTCAAGATCTGGGCCGACTACCCGCTGACGGGGACCGGGGTGGACACCTTCAAGACCATGTTCCCCTCCTACGAAACGAGCAAGTTCGCGGCCTTCGACGGGGCCAACGTGTCCTCACGCACGGCCCATTGTGAACCCCTGCAGATCCTTGCCACCATGGGCCTGGTGGGTCTGGGCCTGTGGATGTGGCTGCTGACCGCCTGGGCCCTGGCCTGCGCGCGCCGCCTGCGCGAGGAAGGGGATTTCGAGGTGAAGCTGCTGCTGTCGGCCATGGCGACCACCTGGCTGGCCTACCTGGTGCAGAACCTTGTGAGCTTCGGCGTGGTGGCCATCAGCACGCCCTTCTGGGTTCTCTTCGCCCTCCTTTGGGCCGAAGGCGCGGGGCCGGCCTGCAGGGTGGCCCGGGCGCGGCCGCCTCTGGCCCTGCGCTGGGTCCTGGGCCTGGCCTGCCTGGGCGCCCTTCCGGGGCTTTGGCTGGCCACCTCCACCTTCCGCGCCGACGAAGGCTACGACATGGGGCACCTCATCGGCAGCCAGGTGCAGGACCTTTCCGGCCAGGGCCTCCAGGCCGCGCGGTCCTACGCGGGATACGCCTTCGAACAACTGCAGTCCCTGAGGCCCCTCCCGGGCAAGGACTGGTCCGGGGAATTCGACAGCCGCGTGGACCAGATCCGCTCCATGGAGGCGCAGCTTCAGCAGGATCCCGGCCAGTCCGCCGCCCTGCGTCCCGCCTATACGGCCGCCGCCGAGGTGCTGCTGGACCTGCTGTCGGCCCTGAAGCAGCGCCAGGCCACGCTCCTGTGCCCCGACGAGGTGAAGTACCACGTCTACCTGGGCCTGGCCTACGAGGAGCTCTTCAAGCTGACCAGGGACCCCCAGCGCCGCCGGGACTGGTTCAAGCTGGCCCTGGATTCCTACCGCAGGGGCGTGGAGTTGAACCCCAGGAACGCCTATTATTCCGGCAACCTGGGGCGGCTCTACGGCCTTCTGGTGGAAATGGGAGACCCCAAAGCCATGGCCTACGCCGAGAAATATTACCTGGACGCCATCCGCCTCGCGCCCGTCACCACCCTTTTCTACCAGAACCTGATGGGCCTGTACCTGCAGGCCGGGGAGAAGCAGAAAATCCTGGACCTGGCTTCCGGGGTCATCCAGCGGGACCACGTCGAGGCCGGATCGCTGTACCTGCTTGCCGGCCAGATGCTGGTGGAATACTCGCGCCAGGAGGAAGGCGCCGGAAAGCGGGCCCAGGCGGCCGAATCGCGCGAACTTGCCCTGAAGGCCTTTCAGGGAGCCGGGGACCTCCGGCCCACGGACGCGGAAATTCCCTTCAACCAGGCCTTGGACCTGTTTTTGATGGGGAAAAAGAAGGAATCCAGGGCTATGACGGAAAAATCCCTCTCGCTCAACCCCCAGTACCAGCCTGCCCTGCGATTTCTCCAAAGCCAAGGTTGGAATTGACGCGTTTTCCGCTGTAAAAGCCCCTTTTTTTCTGATATCAACATATTATCAACAATCAATTTATTATTTCCGATAATTCTATTTTAACTTTTTTGTTACTTCTCATTAATAATATTTAATTAATAAATAAATAAAATTGACAAGAAAAAATCTTCGAAATAAAATCTCGATAGTTACCAACATAATCTTATGAGATTCTGTTGACACATGGAAGATCCACTCCGTAATTCCTTGGATTGACCGAAATTGTGTAAGTCCGGAATGGGGGTCCCATCCTTGAGGATTGAATTTAAACCCCTTCATGAAAGTTCCCCAGCCTTTGAAATTCTTTTTTATTGATGTCTCGGCGGGACAGGATATTTTCCTCTTGTCAAACATGGATTAAAACCGCCACCAGGTACTTTTATCTCAAAATTGACTTCATGACAAAGTGGCTCCCAAAAACCTGCGCTCTTTTGGGCCTGATCGCGTGCCTTCCCGGTGCGCTTTGGGGCGGCATTGCCGCGCCGATGCCGGACCGCGTGGTGGCGTACGATCCTGCCCAGAGGAAGATCGTGGTGGATGAGGCCGTGGATCCTGCGGCGCTTCAGTCCCAGCTTCAACAGGGACTGGGCCTGGCCGGCCTGAAGGGCGTGGAACTGAAGCTGAATCTGGGAAGCCAAGGCAAGCGGCGCTTCACGGACTGGAAGAAGGCCCTGTCGGCCCTGGCCCATGCCCGAGGCAGGGTGGAATGGGTGGCCCCGGCCGGGGACAAGGATTTCCAGGACATGGCCCGGGCCTGGGGATGGGACCCCCGCCAGGCCGACGCCACCCTGAGCGCCACTCCCGACCTCACCCATGACAAGATCCGCCTCGGCCTCGGCAGCAAGCTGGACGGGCACTGGTACCGGCTTTCCTGCCCCATCCCGGCCGGATACCAGGTCAGGGACATCGTCCGGGACGACGGCATCCACATCCAAAACGAGGACCCAAACGTGCGGAGGGGCCTGCCCAGGCCGCCTTCCCAGGAGCGCTGGTACGTGGAAGGGGGAACGCTCTATTTTTACGACGACCCCATCAACGGCTATTCGGTCCTCCTCAGCCCGGCGGCACCCTACTTTTCCCTGCTTCTGGAGGTCGGCACCCAGGGTGGGGCCACCCTCATGGCGGGCCAGATCTCGGCCATCTGCTACCCCTACAACGGCCAGGCCCTCACCAACAACCAGAACGCCCAGATCGACCACCTGGGGCGTTCGGACGACAACCGGCTGGCCAACGACATCGACACCGACGCCGGAAGCAAGCTGACCCTGTTCTACACCGCCAACGGCACCACGGTGGGCTATGGCAACCCCGACCTTGCCGGCGCCTATGGCCGGACCGGCCCCAACGGCAACTTCAACGGATACACCCCCACCTACACCTACACCAACACCACCCCGGGCGGGGTCCTGGAATCGGTCATCGTCTCGCAGATGGACACCACTGGGCTG
>JAJYGY010000306.1 GCA_021790555.1 bacterium | reverse complement strand
TTTTCCCGGGTGTGCGGGGGCTCCCGGGCGAGGGCCTGGGCCGCCACCAAGGACCACCTGGAATCCGACCCCGCCTGCCTCCACACGCCCAGGGCCCTGGCCGCGGCCGGCTAGGCGGCGCCAAGGACCCCCGCGCCCGTCACCGGCCGGCCTTTCCCCGCCTCTCGTGCCGGGGCTTCCCACCATTCCCTTCTTTTTCCTTCCCCTGCCTTGCCGGTGCCTGGCGCGCGAACCGCTCCTGCCGGCCTTGGCGGGAGCCCGGATCCACCCGGCAAAAGAAAAAGGCAGAACCGGCGCGGCCGGTTCTGCCTTGGAAGGTACTACGGAGCCCACTGGGCATCAAGGGCGCCCTTCAGTCCCCGGCCGTCCCGGTCTGGGACTTGGCGGAGCCTTCCGAACCGGCCTTTTTTCCGTGGTGCTTGGAAGCGCCCTTGGAATCCTTGGCCTTCGCCTTGGTTTTGTCCTTGTCCTTGGCGGGCTTGGCCGCGGCGGGCTTTTCGTCCCTGCCCAGCACGTAGCGCACGATCTTGGTCAGCTGGGCGTCCGTCAGGTTGGGGTGCGGGGCCATGGGGATGCTGCCCCAGTTGCCCGACCCGCCGTCCTTGACCTTCTTGACCAGCTTGGGGATGATCACGTCGTCGGGCACCTTGGCGTAGCGCTTGGCCACGTCGTTGTAGGCCGGCCCCACGATCTTGGCGTCGAAGCTGTGGCAGGTGAAGCAGTCGCTCTTGTCCATCAGCTGCTTGGCCGTGGGCTGGTCCGGGGCGGCGGCCGGCGAGGCCGCCCGCAGGGCCAGGGACAGGCCGAGGCCGGCGGCAAGGGCCAGTCCCAGGCGGATGTTGCTTTGAAATTTCATGGAATCCTCCTTGAAGTTTGGGTCCCCTCCGGCCGTCCGGAAAGGCTCCGGGCGGCCGGAGGGGCGGATCAGTAGACCAGCCAGGCTTCGGCCAGAAGGGTGTTGTCGTCGGCGGCCGAGCGGCCGGTGCCGTCGATATTGCTTGTGGAACCGGATTCCGTCAAGTACTGGACGTACTGCAGCGAAAACTTGGTGTTGCGCCAGGGCAGGTAGTCCAGCTCGTAGGTCAGGGCGTCGGTGTTGGGGACGTTGGAAGGCGAGGACGCGTAGAGCACGCTGTCCGCAGCCCCCACCACCTTCTGGTAGGCCACCGTGCCTCCGACCGTGCGGTTGAAGAGGTAGTTTCCGTTCACCTTGAAGGTGTTGAACTGGCCCGAGGAGCCGGCGGTGAGCGGGCTGGACGAGGCGAAGCTGCCGAAAATGTCCTGCTCGCGCAGGAAGCTGGCCTGGGCCGTGAGGATGTGGGCCGAACCGATGTACTGGTACTGCGCGTCCACGGCCACGTCGTCGTAACGGTCGGTCGGCGCCGTGGAATCCAGGCCCGCGGAGGAGGGGTAGGCGGGATACACGGTCTGGAGCATGCCGTAGGTGCCCAGCTCGGCCGAGTTCGAGCCCCAGTCCTTGGTCAGGGCCAGGCGCCAGTAGGGCGCCGCTCCCTGGAGCAGGTAGGTCGGCTGCGTCGCCCCCGGGGTCGGGTCAAATCCGGGAATGCCCTGCGATGCCGAGATGGTCGCGACGCCGCGGTAGGCGGAGAATTCGGCGTAGAGCATCCCGTCGCAGTAGGCGTAAACGCCCAGACCGGCGACGTTTCCGGCCCAGGAATTCATCAGGGGCGAGGCGCCCAGGCTGGCCCCGCCGAAGAAGGGAAAGCCCCAGGCGGGCGTGCTGTTCCAGACGTCCTGGACGGTGGGGTTGTTGTTGAGCGTTGCCCCAAGAATCAGGTCCTGGCCCAGCAGCGTGGTGGGCAGCGCCCAGCGCACGTCGGTGTTGTCCATGCCGAAGGAGCCGTCCGCGTAGGTGGCCTGGATGAAGGCCCCCAGGTTGGGCGCCATCTCGCCGGCGTAGAAAAGGCTGAACTGCTGGGGCATGCTCACGGCGCCCTTGTTGTCCACGTTGGGGCCCACCGTGGTGTTGGGGGCCGGGTTGCGTGTGAAGGCGTCGCTGGCCATGTACATGGCCGAAAGCGGGGGAGTCCGGTCGATCTCCAGCGCCTTGCCGCCGTCGGCCGTGTCCTCGCTCACCTTCTCGACGCTTCCCAGGGTGTAGCCGCGCAGCTTGAAGTCGCGCCCGAAGGGGGTCAGCTCGGGGAACTGGGTGTGGCAGGCCGAGCAGGACATGCCGGTCTGGCGCGCGAAGCTGGGGGTGGCGTGCGCCTGCCGTCCCAGGCAAAGCCCGCCCAGCAGGACGGACGCCGTCAAAAGGGCCCACAGGCCGGCGCCGGGTCCGCGGGTTTCAAGGCTCGGTTGCCTCGGGGTGGTCGGGATCATGATGTTCCTCCTGAGGATTTTTGATGGACCGTCTTCGGCAGGCATGGAAGACGAATTCACTAAATTCTTGATCACAGGCATAGTTTAGGTGCAAGATCAAAAAACAAGTATGATATAGATCAACTTAGAAAACGGAATCATCTGTTCAAAATCGGGGAAAAAGCTGCCTCCCCAGGGTCTGGAGGCGTATTCCTTAATTGTAGGACATTTTTGGGTAATTTAAATTGAATTCTAAATTATTCAATCAATATTGCCGGAATTCAAATCCGCCCGGCTCCCGCGGCCCCCTGGAACGCCACTACGACCGGATCTCGGCCTGGTACGACCTGCTGGACTGGCCTTTTGAGCATTTCCGATACAGGCACTTGAGGCCGGCGTTCTGCGCCGGGTTGCGGGGCAAGGTGCTGGAGGCCGGGGTAGGAACCGGCCGTAACCTTCCTTATTATATGTCCGGTTGCGAGGTGACCGGGGTGGACCTCAGCCCGGGCCAGCTTTCGCGGGCCGCCCGCCGGGCGGTGCGGGCGCGCTGCCGGGTCGAGCTTCGCCGCATGGACGTCACCCGCCTGGAATTTCCGGACCGGGTCTTCGATTCCTGCCTCTCCAGCTTTCTTTTCTGCGTGCTGCCCGACGAGCTGCAGCTTGCGGCCCTGCGGGAGATCCTGCGGGTGGTCCGTCCCGGCGGCCTGGTGCGGGTGCTGGAATACCAGTATTCCGCCCGGAGCGCTCGGCGCCTCGGCATGAAGCTGATGGCCCCCCTCACCTGGGCCCTTTTCCGGGCCCGCTTCGACCGCGCCACCCGGGCCGCCGTCCTCGAAAGCGGGGCCGTGCTCGAGCGCGAGGGCTTCGTTTCCGGGGACGTCATCAAGGCCTACGACCTGCGCGCGCCGGGCTGACGCGGCCGGCGGCCGATTTTTCCCGGAGGGCTGGAAAATTTGCCGCCCCCGTCCTAAGATGGCGGCCTGGAAGCCGACCCCCTTGAACCCGAGAAAGGAATTCCCATGGCCCTGGAAGCCGTCCTGCTTGTCCTGCTCATCCTCAACCTGGGCCTGGCCCTGTACCTGGCCCTGGCCTCGGCGCGCCAGGGAGGCCGCCTGCTGAAGCTGGAATTCGGCTTCGAGGGCTTCGAGAGGGGCCTGGAAAAGTCGGCCAAGGGCGTGGAGGAATCCCTGGCCAGGATGCGCGAGGAGGCCGGGCGGGGCGCCCGCGAGGGCAGGGAGGAGCAGGCCGCGGCGCTGAAGGGGTTCCAGGAAGGCCTGGCGGCCTCGGTGCGCGACGCCTCCAAGGGCCAGGCCGAACAGCTGGCCCTCTTCGCCTCGCAACTGGCCCAGATGGGCCGCGACAGCGAGGCGAGGCTCGAGAAGATGCGCGAGGTGGTGGAGGCGAGGCTGAAGGAACTGCAGGCCGACAACAGCCAGAAGCTGGAGCAGATGCGGGCCACCGTGGACGAGAAGCTGCAGTCCACCCTGGAGAAGCGCCTGGGCGAAAGCTTCCAGATCGTCAGCGAACGGCTGGAAAAGGTGCACCAGGGCCTGGGCGAGATGCAGGGCCTGGCCGTGGGCGTGGGCGACCTGAAGAAGGTGCTCACCAACGTCAAGACCCGGGGCATCTTCGGGGAGATCCAGCTGGGCAGCCTCCTGGAGGAGGTGCTGCCTCCCCAGCAGTACCACCGCAACCACGCCACCAAGCGCGGCAGCCGCGACGTGGTGGAGTACGCCATCCGCCTGCCCGGCCAGGGGCCGGGCGAGGAGGTGCTGCTGCCCGTGGACGCCAAGTTCCCCACCGAGGACTACCAGCGCCTGGTGGAGGCCTACGAGCAGTCCAATCCGGCCGCCGTGGAGGAGGCCCGCAAACAGCTGGAGGCCCGCCTGAAGGGCGAGGCCAGGGACATTAGGGAAAAGTACGTGGACCCCCCGGCCACCACGGCCTTCGGCCTGCTGTTCCTGCCCACCGAGGGCCTCTACGCCGAGGCCCTGCGCATCCCCGGGCTTTTCGAGGAGCTGCAGCACAAGTTCCGCGTCACCCTGACCGGCCCCAGCACCCTGCTGGCCTTCCTCAACAGCCTGCAGATGGGCTTCCGCACCCTGGCCATCGAAAAGAAGACCAACGAGGTGTGGAGCCAGCTTTCGCAGATCAAGGGCGAGTTTTCCAAGTTCAGCGAGCTGCTGGAGCACACCCGCAAGAAGCTGCAGGAGGCCAGCAACAGCATCGAGACCGCCGCCAGCAAGAGCCGCAGCATCGAGACCAAGCTTAAAAAGGTGGAAAGCCTTCCCCAGACCCCCGCCCGCGAACGCCTTCCCGAACCCGAACCGCCCGCCCGGGTGGCCGGCGGTTCCGACACGCTTTTTTAGCAGGCTGCGCTGTGGACTATTTCAGCAACCTGTTAGGCCCGTTCCGGGAATTTCCGCCGCGCCAATCCGCTTTTCCATTGACAACGTAAAATGTTTACGGATACATTATTTGCATTATGCAAACAATAGGCAAATCCAGGGGCCCCCGGGCCCAGGCTGAAACCCTGCTGCGCGGCCACCTGAAGCTGCTGACCCTCCTGCGGGCCAGCATGAAGGGCGCCTTCCGGCCCGAGATGAACATGGGCCAGTTCCGCATCCTGGCCTGCCTGGCCGGCGCCGAGAAGGGGGCCAGCAACAACCAGGTGGCCGACCTGATGGGCGTGAGCCGCTCGGCGGTGTCGCGCAAGGTGGACGGCATGGTCAAGGCCGGCATGATTTCCAGGGAGAAGGGGGGCCAGGACCGCAGGCAGGTCAGGCTGGCCCTGAGCCCGGCGGGCCGCCGGAGGCTGGAAAGGCTGAAGGACATGATGGAGAAGGAGCTGGCCCGCAGGATCGCCGCCCTGGAACCGGCGGCCCGGCGGCGCCTGGAGGAGGGCCTGGAGCCCTTCCTGAAGCTGTTTTCCTGAGGCGGCGTTACAAATTGTTACAAACTTGGGGGGGCGCCGGGCCGTTGGAATGGCGTAGGCTGGGCCCGCCCAAGATGGGGGATTCCACGTTCATGGAGGAGAGTCGATGAAGGGAACCTTGAGAACCGCGGTGGCGTGCCTGGCGGCGGGCGCCCTGGCGGGAATGCTGGCCGCGGCCCCCGCGTCGTCCGCGTGGGGGGCGGGTGTTCCGGCCGGGCAGGCCTCCTACAGCCTGGAGGACTGCTTCCAGGCGGCGCTGAAGCGGAGCGAGAGCCTTGCCAGCCAGGGTGAGGTGGTGACGCAGGCCGAGGAGCGCTTCCGCCAGGCCATCGGCAGCGTGCTTCCCAGCGTGGTGGCAAACGGGTTGTTCACCTGGCAGAACCAGTCGGCCAGCAACTTCTCGCCCAGCCAGCAGAACACCGTCAAGTTCACGGCCACCCAGCCGCTTTTCCAGGGGCTGCGCGAATACGCGGCCCTGGCCGAGACGAAGGACATGCTGAAGTCCTCCAAGCTGGCCTACCAGTGGGCCGCCCTGCAGCTGTGGGCCGACACCTCGCAGGCCTTCAACCTGGTCCTTTCGCAGGAGAAGGACCTGGCCGACCTGCGGAACGAGGACGGGCTGTACCTGGACCGAATCCGCTTCCTGCGGGGCTGGCTGGCCATCGGCCGGGCCCAGGACACCGACGTGCTCAGCGTGCAGTCGGCCGAAGCCCAGGTGAAGGCCCAGATGGAACAGGTGAAGTACCAGATCGCCTCGGCCAGGCAGATGCTGGCCTTCCTGACGGGCCTGCCTGCCGGCGTCGCCCTGGACGACACCCAGAGCCTTCCCGACCCCCTGCCGGCGCGGCAGGAATACCTGGCCTCCCTGGACCAGCGCCCGGACCTGAAGGCGGCCCGGTGGAACGTGGAGGCGGCCAAACAGGGCGTCTGGGTGGCCTGGGACCAGCACCTGCCCACCGTCAGCGCCAGCGCCGACTACTACGCCCAGCGCCCCGGCATCTATTCCGACATCAACTGGGACGCCGCGCTGTCGGTCAGCATGCCCCTGTTCATGGGGGGCGTGATCGAATCGCAGGCCCGCACGGCCCGGTCGCAGGCCCGCCAGGCCGAGCTGGCCCTCAGCCAGGCCCGCCGCATGGACGAGCAGAACCTGAACGACGGCTACGACAAGCTGCGCTACGACCTGACCCAGCAGGAGGCCCTGCGCCAGGCCGCCGACCTGGCCCACAAGAACTACCTGGCCGAGACCCGCAACTTCAGGCGCGGCCTGGTCACCAACCTGGACGTGCTCCAGGCCATGATCACCGACGTCACCACCCAGCAGGCGCTGGACACCCTGCGCTACGCCGCCAACACCGACTACCAGAGCCTGCGAGCCCAGACCGGGCAAGGCATCCAACTCCCGTCCATTGAGCGTTGAGGTGAGACCATG
>JAJYGY010000366.1:599-6707 GCA_021790555.1 bacterium | reverse complement strand
AACATCCAGGTGGTGAACAACCCGGCGGCCCTGGCGGACCAGATCCGGTTCATCACGCCGGGCCTGCCCACCTCGGTCTTCCAGACGCAGGTCTTCACGGTGGTGCTGACGGTTTCCAACACGGCCACCGTGCCGGGCAATTCGGCCTCGGCCGTGACGCCCCCGGCCATGAGCTACGACACCGGCGCCTTCTCGCAGCTGGCCGCGCCGCCGGCGACCCCGGCCGTCATCCCGGCGAGCGGTGCCGTGTCCTTCACCTACACATACAGCGCCTCGGCCGTGGGCAGCTACACCTTCAGCGCGCCGGCCAGCGGCTTCGACGCGCTTACCGGCCTGGCGCTGGGACCGGTGGTGGCCTCCTCCGGCTTCGCGGTGCTGACGCCCACGGCCGCCCTGGCCCTGGTGGCCCCGGCCGGCCTGACCTTCACGGGCACCAACCTGGCCCTGGGCGTGGCCTACGACCTGACCATGACGGTGAAGAACGTGGGCCTGGTCACGGCCACGGCCATCAGCCCCACCGCCTTCGCGGCCGGCCCCGCCACCTTCAGCGTCGTGTCGCCGAGCGCGGTGGCGGCCCTGGCGCCGGGCGTCTCCTACACCTTCACCTGGGTGGTGGTCCCGCAGGTGGCCGCCTCGGCCAACAGCATCAGCATGACGGTGCAGGGAACCACGCAGGGCACCACCTTCACCACCTCGGTGGACAACTTTGACGCGCCCTTCAGCGCCGGCATCTACAACCTGAACGTGTCCCGCGCCGTCCTGACGGTGACGCAGATGACGCTGCAATACTCCCAGCTGGCGCCGGGGACCCAGATCAACAACGGGTACGCGGCCACGGTGGCCATGACGGTGGCCAACACGGGGGCGGTCACGGCCTACAACGTGGCTCCCACGGCCCAGTACCTGACCCAGACGGCCTACAACGGCGGCACGGTCAACTACCTGTCCGGCCCCACCGTGGGGGCGCCGGCCGGCGCCGCCGCCCTGCCTGCCGGGGTGACCCTGGCTGCCGGGAGCTCGGTGACCTTCTACTGGGTCTACCAGGCCCTGCAGTACGGCCAGATCCTTTTCTCGGCGGACGCCCAGGGCCAGGACCTGCAGGGGACGCTCGGCGCCGGCCCGGCCAACCCGACCCAGCTGGTGCTCTCCAATCCGGTCACCACCGTGGCCGGGACCCTGCTGGACATCGCCCCCAGCGGCGCCAACCCCGTCTTCCTGGCCTCGCCCGGCGGCGCCCAGCTCTACAACCTGCCGGCCGGATCGCCGGTCTCGCTGGGCCAGCAGTTCACGGTGCAGATCACGCTTTCCAATACCGGGGCCAGCTCCATCACCAGCCTGACCCCGACGGTGGCCTCCAGCGGCGGAAACTGGGCCACGGCGGTCTACGTGACGGCCTATCCCAGCGCCTCCACCCCGCTTCCCATCACGGCCGGGGCCACGGTGGTCTACGACGTGGTGCTGACGGTCAGCAGCAACGGCCAGCCGGCCATGGCGCCCGACACCCTCACCCTGACCATCGGAGCCAACTACACGGACAACAAGTTCGGCGCCATCAACCGCGTCGTCGCCGCCCCGGCCACGCTGACCCTGGACGCCGAACCCAGCAGGGCGGTGAACAACCACGCCCCGGAGAACGCCTTCTTCCTGTCGGCCAACTACTTCAACCCCGACACCCAGAAGCTGACCCTCTACTTCAGCCTGGTGAGCGACAGCCACGTGACGATCCGGATCTACGACATCGCGGCGGACCTGGTGCGCACGCTCTACGACAGCGACGCGCGCGGGTCGGTTTCGGGCGCCCCGGCCGTGCTCTACGGAGGCAACACCAACCCGGCCCTGGTGTGGGACGGCAGGGCGGACGACGGCCAGATGGTCAGCGCCGGAACCTACCTCATCCTGTTGCAGGCCCCGGGTGAAGGGTTCCACAAGGTCTTGAAGGTGAACGTGATCCACTGACGGGCGACGGAGGCCCTCGAGGAAGAAGATGAAACCAAGGCTCACAATATTCTGGCTGGCCGCGGCGGGATGGCTTCTGGCTGAAAGCGCCTGGTGCCTGGGCGGGGGGACGGGAAATTCCGCCTTCACCCAGATCGCCGTGGGCGCCCGTCCGGCCGCCATGGGCCAGGCTTTTGCCGCCGTGGCCAACGACGCCGACGCCAATTTCTGGAACCCTGCCGGCCTGACCCAGATCGACCGTCCCCAGATCAGGGCCATGCACCTCTTCTACCTGGCCGACATCAACCTGGAGACCGCGGCCCTGGCCTTCCCCAGCAGCCGCGTGGATTCCTGGGGCTTTTCCACGGTGTACCTGTGGCAGCCGCCCTTCGATTCCACCCAGAACGACTTCGGAATCCCGGTCCAGTCCGCGGCCGGCACGGGCTCGGACCTGGCCCTGACCCTGGGTTACGCCCACAATTTCGGCAATTTCCATTCGACCGATTTCGTGATTTCCAACATCTCGGCGGGGGCCAACCTGCGCCTGATCTCCAGCAGCCTGCAGGGCCAGCAGGCCTCGGCCATCCAGGTGGACCTGGGCGGCATGGCCGAGCCTTTTCCGGGCTTCCGGACGGCCCTGGTGGTGCAGAACCTGGGGACCACGGCCACCTACATCAACGACGCCGATCCCTCGGTGGCCAACGTGCGCGCGGGGGTTTCCTACCAGTTCAGCCTGGCCCAGGTGCACCGTTTCGTCCTGGATTTCGACCTGAACCACCCGGTGGACGCGAGCAACCCCAATTTCAACCGTTGGAGGCAGAATTTCGGCCTGGAGTACTGGCTCTTCAACACCCTGGCCCTGCGGGGAGGCTACATGGGGGGCTACGACGTGGGGGGGCTGACCGCCGGCATGGGCTTCCGCTGGAACAACATCGGGCTGGATTACGCCTTCGTGCCCTATTCCGACCTGGGGGACACGCACCGCATCTCGCTGGACTTCAGCTTCGGCAACCCCATCCCGCGTCCCGAGGTGGCGGCGCCCAACGCGCCCACGGGCCTGACCGGCACGGCCGGGGACCATTTCGTGCTGCTGGGCTGGCAGCTCTCCCCCGAATCCGACGTGGTGGGCTACAACGTCTACTACACCAAGACCTCCGGGCACGACTACGTGCGGGCCAACGACCAGCCCATTTCCAAGGCCGCCCGTTTCCGCATCCAGCTGGAGAACAACCAGACCTATTACTTCGTGGTGACGGCGGTGAACGGCAAGGGCAAGGAGAGCGACTTCTCGGACGAGATCTCCCTGACTCCTTTCGTGCCGAGGAAACCCGGCGCTCCCAGGGACCTGCGCAGCAGGGTGATGGAGGGCAACGTCGAGCTCACCTGGCAGCCCTCAAACGGGGCGGACATCGCCGGCTACAACGTCTATTACGCCAAGGCGGCCGGCGAGGCCTACCGCAAGCTGACCCGCGCCGGATTGTGGACCGAGCCGCGCTGCTTCCTGAAGGGCCTGAAATCGGGCCTGACCTACCGGTTCGTGGTCACGGCGGTCACCCGCGACGGGGTGGAATCGGCCTATTCCAACGGGGTGTCGGCCGTGCCGCATGAGACCAGGACCGGGCTTCCCAAGGCCCACCAGAGCCGCCAGCAGCAGAGGGAGAACGAGCTGGAACAGCCCTTCTAGGGAAGGCGGGTCCCGCCCGCGAAAAGCCTTCCGGCCAAGCCGGGGGGCTTTTTTGCTTTTAAGTTTTATCCTTCCACCCTTTTTGCTAATATAAAGCCCCGTTTTTGCGGCCCGGGAGGCCTTTCTCCCGTCTTTTCATGGGAACGAGACCCAGGCATGTCCGAATCGAGCGAAATCGCCAGGCAAAGGCTGGAACGCGCCGAGGAGCTGCGCCGCGAGGGGGTCAACCCCTACGCCTACCGTTTCGAGCGCAGCCATTCCAGCGCCCGGGTGCTGAGCCAGTTCGGGGGGATCCTCACCGGGGAACCGGGCGCCGAGGAAGTCTCGGTGGCCGGGCGCCTGCTCACCCTTCGGCTCCACGGAAAAAGCGCCTTCGCCCACCTTGGCGACCAGGAAGGCCGCCTCCAGATCTACCTGAAGCAGGACATACTGGGCCCGGAGGCCTTCCAGAAGATCCTGCAGCGCCTCGACCTCGGCGACATCATCGGCGTTTCGGGCCCGGTCTTCCGCACCAAGACGGGGGAGCTGACCGTCCAGGTGAAGCGCCTGGAGCTGCTCACCAAGGCCCTGCTGCCCCCCCCGGAAAAATGGCACGGCCTAAAGGATGTCGAGACGCGCTACCGGCAGCGCTACCTGGACCTGATGTCCAATCCCGAGGTCTTCCAGGTATTCCTGAAGCGCAGCCGCCTGGTGTCGGAGATAAGGCGTTTCTTCGAGGAGCAGGACTACCTGGAGGTGGAAACCCCCATCCTGCAGCCCCTGGCGGGCGGGGCGGCGGCCAAGCCCTTCGTCACCCACCATAACGCGCTGGACCTGGAACTGTACTTGAGGATCGCCCCGGAGCTTTATTTGAAGCGGCTTTTGGTGGGTGGGTTCGAGAAGGTCTTCGAGCTGAACCGGAACTTCCGCAACGAAGGGATTTCGGTGAAGCACAACCCCGAATTCACCATGGTGGAGGCCTACCAGGCCTACGCCGACGGTCCGGCCATGATGGAGCTGACCGAGCGGCTGGTGGCCAGGGCGGCGCGGGCCCTGTGCGGGGGAACCCGGGTCACCTACCAGGGCCAGGAACTGAACCTGGAGCCGCCCTTCCAGAGGATGACGATGGCGGATTCCGTGCGGCATTTCGCCGGGGTCGATCCGGAATCCCTGGACGAGGCCGGCTGGGCCTCCCGGCTGGCCCACCTGCCCGCCGGCAGGCTGGCCGGGCTGGGCCCGGGCCAGCGCCTGGAGGAGCTGTTCGCGCACGCGGTGGAACCCAGGCTCATCCAGCCCGTCTTCATCACCGACTACCCGCTTGAAATCTCCCCCCTGGCCAAGAAGAAGCCGGGCAGCGAGGACATCACCGACCGCTTCGAGCTGTTCATCTTCGGCAGGGAAATGGCCAACGGCTTTTCCGAACTGAACGACCCCCTGGACCAGGAGCGGCGCTTCCTGGAGCAGTTGAAGGCCCGCGAGAGGGGCGACGAGGAGGCCCACCGCATGGACGAGGATTTCGTCTGCGCCCTGAAGCACGGCATGCCGCCGGCGGGAGGCATGGGCCTGGGCGTGGACCGCCTTGCCATGCTCCTCACCGATTCGGCCTCCATCCGGGACGTCATCCTCTTTCCCCTGCTTCGGCCGCAGAAGCCCGGGGAGGAGGCGGAAGGGGAGGGCCAGGCCTCCCCGGGGCGGGAATGACCCATGGGCTACGAGCGCTTCCTGGCCTTCCGCTACCTGCAGCCTAAAAGGCGCAGCGGCTTCATCAACCTGATCGCCATCATCGCCATCGCCGGGGTGGCCCTGTCCGTGGCGGGGCTGATCGTGGTCATCTCGGTGATGAACGGCTTTGACCAGGACATCCAGGACAAGATCATCGGCACCAACGCCGACGTCCTGGTCAACGCCTACGGGCGGGACGGGCTGCAGGACTACCAGCCCCTGCTCAAGGAGATCCTGGCCCAGCCCCACGTCGTGGCGGCCGCCCCGATCTACGAAAACCAGGTGATGCTGAAGTCCGACAGCGCCGTGCTGGGTGTGATGATGGAAGGCATCCTGCCCAAGGCCCAGTCCGGCATCAGCCAGTTGGACCGCTTCATGAAGTCCGGCAGCCTGGCCGCCCTGCAGGTGCCCGACAGCGTGGCCGACGCCACCTCCACGCCCCGGATCGCCCCGGTGCTGCTGGGCAAGGAGCTTGCCGACAACCTGAACGTGGCCGACGGCCAGGAGCTGACGCTCTTCACGCCGGTCTTCCACATGACCCCCGCCGGCATGATGCCCCGGGTGGCCAAGGTGAGGGTGGCGGGGATCTTCGACACCGGCTTCTACGAGTACGATTCGGGCCTGATCTACATGTCGCTGGCGGATGCCCAGCGCCTCTTCGACGCCCAGGGGGCCGTCACCCAGATAGGGGTGAAGGTGGACGACCTGGACAAGGCCGCCGGGGTGGCCGGGGCCATCCAGTCCCTGGACAACGGCATCCACTTCTGGGCCCGCGATTGGCTGGGGAT
>JAJYGY010000366.1:0-589 GCA_021790555.1 bacterium | reverse complement strand
CCCTGGCGACGGAGAAGATCATCATGTTCGTCATCCTGGGCTGCATGGTGGTGGTGGCGGCCTTCAACATCGTCAGCACCCTCATCATGGTGGTGATGGAAAAGCAGAAGGAGATCGGCATCCTCAAGAGCCTGGGCTCCACCCGGCGGGGCATCCTCAAGATCTTCGTCTACCAGGGCATGCTCATCGGGCTGGTGGGCACCGTGACGGGTTTCGTCCTGGGCCTGGGCGTCTGCTGGTTCATCCACGTGCATCCCATCCACATCCCCGGGGGAGGCTCGGTGTACTATATCGAAAACCTGCCGGTGATGGTGAAGGGGAGCGACCTGGGCATGATTTTCGGCCTGTCGCTGCTGGTGTGCTACCTGGCCACCCTGTACCCCGCCTGGCAGGCCGGGCGCATGGACCCGGTGGAGGCGATCCGCTATGAATAGCGTGGTGCTGCAGGCCGAAGGGCTGGTGAAAAGCTACCGCAACGGAGCGGCCTCCACGACGGTCCTCAAGGGCGTGAACCTCACGGTGGGCCGGGGCGAAACCGTGGCCGTGGTGGGTCCCAGCGGGGCCGGTAAGACCACGCTGCTCTACCTTC
>JAJYGY010000408.1 GCA_021790555.1 bacterium | reverse complement strand
CCGGTGGGGGTGGGCGTGGCGGAAGGCGAAGGCGTGGGGCTGGCCGTGGGCGTGGCCGTCGGGCTGGAACTGGGGGTGGCGGTGGGCGAGGCCGTGGCCGAGGCGGTGGGCGAAGGCGTGACGGTGGGCGTGTCCGTGGGGCTTCCGCAGGTGACCGTGGTGTCGACGAAATTGGAGTAAAGCCCGGGCCCGGCAAGGTAGGCCTGGTTGGCGACCAGCCCCCCGGGAGGGCAGGTGGAGGCCTCCACCACCAGGGTCTCGGAAAGGTAGCTTCCCTGGGCCACCTGGCCCAGGTTCCAGGCCACCAGGCCGGCGGCACCCGGCGCCGGCGCCGTGGAGGGCGGGTTGACGGACGAGACGTAGACCGTGTCGGCGGGGGTGGTGTCGCTGATGGACATGGCCATCTTGTCCAGCGTGGCCGAAAACGAGGACCAGGCCGCCGAGGGGTCGTTGTCCGTGCGCACGCCGGCCAGGCCCGGGCCGGGGATGGAGGCGTCCGTGACGGGCCCGCCGAAGGGGTTCACCCAGCCCGAACCGGTGTCGTAGAGGATGTTGAAGCTGGAACCCGAGGCGCCCACCTCCAGGCCGAAGGGCGTGGCGCCTGCGATGGTGAGGTTGGCCGCGGTCTGCTGGACCACGGTGAAGGCCCCGGCCACCGATTTTTCAAAGGTGATCTGCGACTGGCCGTTGTTGGTGGTCTTGACCTGGACGTAGTAGTAGGTGTTGCCGCCGGCGCGCAGCACGATGCCCGCGGTGGCGTAGGCGGCCACCTGCATCCAGGCCGTCACCGTGGTGTCGGTGGCCTGGGTGAGGGTGTTGACCAGGGTGCCGCCCCCCCAGTTGGCCGAGGCCAGCTGTCCCCCGGTGATGGAGAAGGTGGTGCCCGAATTGACGCTCTGGCTCCAGTTGGCGAAGGTGGCCGGGTTGCCGAAGGTGTCGGACACGGTGCTGACCGGCACCGGGGCGGTGTAGCTCAGGGTGTAGGTGATGTCGCCGCCCAGGGCCGCCGTGGCCGGCGAGGCGGACTTTGAAAAGGCCGGCGCGGGCGTGGGGAGGGCGTTGCAGGTGAGGCTGACCCCGGCCGAGGAATAGACGGGATCCTCGTCCTGGGCCTGGAGGGAGGCCTGGTTGGTGATGACCGCGCTGGTGGGGCAGCCCGGATTGTTGGCCGTCACCCAGTAGCTCACCGTGCCGGCCTGGTCGATGTTGATCTGGGGGATGCTCCACGAAACCACATTGCCGTTGAGGCTGCCCGGGCTGCCCACGAAGCCGCCGAAGGTGACCCCGGCGGGCAGGGTGTCGGAGATGACGGCGTCGTCCACCTGGCGGCCCGAGACCGGCCCGTTGCCGAAGACGCGCCGCCAGGTGTAGCCGTCCCATTCCTCCACCAGCACGTTGTCGACCTCGTGGCTGGCCGTCTGGCAGGCCGAGGGGTCCAGCCTGGTGACGGGCACGCCGCTGGCCGGGTTGGGGTACTGGGTCCAGTCGTCGGTGACGGGGAAGTAGCCGCCCCCGTCGGTGTCCTGGGCGGCCGGGTCGGCCGACCAGTCGTCGGACCAGTTGGTGGGGCTGAGGCTGGGCAGGCTGACGGCCCACTTGAAGCGGAAGGGAACCAGGGCTCCCAGGTGGATGCGGGCCAGCTCGCCGGAATATTCGAAAAGGTGGTCGGCCGTGGTGGCCAGCTGCTGGGGGAACTGGATGATGAGGCGCTGGTTCCAGCTCCCCTGGGCGTCGCTGCCGTAGGGCAGGTTTTCCTGGCTGACGGTCACCCCGGCGGCCGGGGCGCCCTCGGAGATGATGGGAGGGTTGCTCACCGTCCAGGAGGGCTGGGAGGGGTCGTAGAGGTAGTAGGAGATGCGGTAGTTGCCGTAGTTGATGTAGGGGATGTCGGCGTCGTCCCAGACCCGGAACTTGACGTTCAGGTAGGTGCCGCTGGAGGAGATGCCGTCGTTGGCCATGGAGACCACCACGCCGGGCCGGCCGCCGTTGACGAAGGGCACCGGGTTGTCGCGGTAGGCGATGCTGTAGGTGATGGTGTTGCCCGGGTTGGCCAGGGCCACCGAGGCGCTCTTGGTCAGGCTGAGGGCCTGGGGGAGGACGTCCACGCAGTTGCGCTCCATGATGGCGGTGGTCTGCGAGGTGTCGTCGTCGGGGTACTGGTTGCTCGTCCAGCCCGATCCGTTGGCGCAGGCGATGGAGGCGGTGTTGCAGATGTGGTCCCCCACCGTGCCGGCGTCGACCCGGGCCACCACGGTGACGGCCCCCTGGGTGGCGGAAACGTCCTGGTTCTGCAGGCCCGGCACCGCACCCACGTTGAAGGTCACCACCTGCCCGGAGACCGAGGCGGCCGGCTGGGACGACACGTAGGAAAGCTGGGCCGGCAGGGTGTCGGTGATGACGGTCCCGGAGGCCGCGGTGGAGGCGTAGTTGCGGTAGCTGATGACGTAGGTGAGGGTGTCGCCCTCGAAGGCCGTGGTGCGGTCGACGGACTTGTAGACCTTCAGGTTGGCGGGGGGCGTGCCCCCCGGCGCGACCAGCGAGCAGGGGTCCGGAAGGCAGCCGGCCAGGATGGCCATGCCCAGCCAGCGGAAGAAGCCGTGGAAGTAGGTGGGCACCGAGCTCAGGTAGCCGTCGCCCGTGGTGTCGGTGCCCCACTCGATGGCGCACTGGCGGAAGAGCTTGGCCATGGTGGGGAAGTCCTGGGCGGCCACCGCCGCCGGGCTGCCGGTGCCGTCGATCCAGTTGAGGTTGAAGGTGGTCTGGGGGGCCCCGGCCGGGTTGTAGTAGTACATCAGGGTGGAGACGCCCTGGTAGGTGACCGGGGACGAGCCGAAGGACGAGCAGGACTGCCCCAGGCTCTGCGGGTCGGCCAGGAAGGAGTCGAAGCGCAGGGCCTCGTCCTGCTCGAAGGTGTTGCCCCCCGCCGCCACCTGGTGGGCGGCGGGGTCCCAGGTGGTGGCGGGGTTTCCGTTCCACACGTAGTTCAGCAGGGTGCGCCAGCCGTTGCGGAAATCCTCTCCGTCGGCGAATTCCGAGAAGGTGGCCGTGGAGCCGCTGACGGCCACGTTGCCGGCGAAGGGGATGAGGCCCTGGGCGTTCATCTGGCCCATCAGCCAGTCCGAGGAGGCCGCCGCCCGCAGGAACTGGGTGACGTCGAAGCCGGTGGAGGAGAAGCCCTGGCCCTCCAGGAAGGAGGCGAAGCACTGGAAGTAGGAGGGCGCGGCGTAGTCCATGTGCTCGGTGGTGGGGCCGCCGAACTGGGGCTGGGGGCACAGGCCGTTGGCCCAGTTTGTCATCTCGCCCCAGGTGTCGCCGCCCTTGATGTAGCCGTCCAGGCCGATGTCGCCCGACGCGACCGTGCAGGTCACCCCGGTGTTTCCGGGCGCGGTCTCCACCAGGGCGCGGATCATGTTGAGGGCCTCGGCCTTGTAGCTGATGGGGTTGCCGCAGGCGTCGGTGTAGCCGGAAGTGTCGCCCCACTGGTACCAGGCCATCAGCAGGCCCAGGGCCACGTCGTAGTCGCCGTCGGCGGCCGAGTCGTTGGTGTTGTCCTTGGGCAGGCCGCCGTAGGGGTAGGCGGCATTGGCCGTCACGCAGCCGGAATAGGTGGGCTCCATCTGCATCTTGTCGTCGTGGATCTGGAACCACAGCCCGTCGAAGGTCTGCTTGTCGCCCATGTAGGCCGCGGCGATGAGGGCGTAGCCGTCGCCCTCGGTGCAGTCGTAGGGGCAGCCCACGTTGCCCTGGATGTACTGCACGCCCTGCCAGGACTGGCCGGTGTAGGTGAACTCGTTGGCGTAGATCTGCCAGGCGTCGCGCATCCAGTGTTCCATGGCCGCGTGCGGGACGCCCACGGGGTTGTGGTCGGCCAGGGTTCCCAGGGCGCCGTTGTCGTAGTCCAGGAACTGGGGAAAGGGATAGCGCGGGTTGCCGGAATTGATGTTGACCGGCACGGCCGCCCAGGTCCTGGCGGAGGCGCACATCAGGAGGAACAGGAGGTTTGCCAGGAGTCTGCGCATCAGGTCGCTTAAAAGTTAAACGTTAAAATAAAATGGCATAAGACTCCTCTCATTTATTATATTGATGTTTGCGGCCCTTACAAAAAAAATATTACAACAGTCCGGATGGTGGAATTTTTAAAAACGAAGCAGGGACAAGGAAATTTACGGAAACCAAGCCATCCGGGGTATAATTTTCCGGCCCTCAAGGATGCAACCATGCCCTATGTCCCGGAAACCGAACTGAAAATACTCCGCCGGAAGCACAAGCTTCTCCGCCAGGAAGTCCTCATGTACCAGCGGGTCATGGAGGGCATGCGCCGCAACCATTCCCTGGAAGGCCTGCTGAAGACGGTCATCCAGTCCGTCCGGAAGGGACTGGGTTTCAAGCGGGCCGGGGTCTTCCTGCTTCAGGAGGACGGCAAGTCCATCCACCTGGCCATGGGGGTGGACCAGGCCGGCCGCTTCGAGAAGGACAAGGACCGCCAGCCCATCAGCTCCCGGCGCGGGGAGAACGTCTTTTCCGACCTGATCTCCGGCCACCAGAAGTTCTTCCTCACCAACCAGGTGGACCGCCGCATCTCCCGCTTCTACCCCAACAGCCGCTACCGCGTGTCCGTGCTCAACAACGCCGTGGTGCCCATCCAGGTGGGGAGGGGGCGCATGATCGGCGCCCTGGCCGTGGACAACCTGATGACCGACCGGCCCATCACCCGCTCGGACGTCTCCAGCCTGATGAACTACGCCACCCAGGCGGGCCTGGCCATCGAGTCGCACTGGACCCACGAGCGCATCCTCAACCAGTCCATCACCGACCCGCTCACCGGTCTCTACAACCGCCGCTTCTTCGACCGCGCCCTGAACCAGGAGATGGCCCGCTGCCAGCGCTACCGGCGCGCCTGCAGCCTCATCATGGCGGACATCGACCACTTCAAGCGCGTCAACGACGCCCACGGCCACCAGGCCGGCGACGAGATCATCCGGCAGGTGGCCGGCCTGCTGCGCGACAACACGCGGGGCCTGGACGTGGTGGGCCGTTACGGCGGCGAGGAGTTCGCCATCCTGCTGCCCGAGACCCCTCCCCACGACATTTCCAGCGTGGCCCGCCGCATCCTCAGGATGGCACGCCAGATGAAGCCCGCCTGGCGGCCCATGGCCAAGGACGGCCAGCGCGTCACGGTGAGCCTGGGCATTTCCAGCTTCCGGGGCGGCATGGCCACGGTGGCGGAGATGGTGCGCCGCGCCGACAAGAGCCTCTACCTCGCCAAGCAGTCCGGCCGCGACCGCTGCGGCGCCGCGCAGGTCCTCAAAGGCCCCGTCCGCCGGCCTTCCCGGGGGCGCTGAGGCGGCTACCTGAGCAGGGCCTCCTTCAGCACCTTCCTGGCCACGCGCCCCCGCGCGTCGCGGGTCGAAAGCACGATCAGGTACACGCCCTCCGCCATCCTCCTGCCCGAAATGTCCCACGTCAGCCCGCGGCTTCCCGCCGCGGCCTCCAGATCCGCCACCTTTTCGCCAGCCTGGTCGTAGACGGCCGCCCGCACGCCCTGGGCCGCGGGCGCGCCCAGCAGGATCTCGACCCGGCCCTGCCCGGCCAGGGCCGGGTCCGGGGCGGCCAGGGCGCCGGCCAGGGGGTCGCCGGAGACGTCCAGCAGGGTCACCGTGTCGGTCAGCACCGTGGGCGACGAGCCCGGAAGCTGGCGAAGCACCTTCACCGTGTAGGTGCCGCTTTGGGCCAGGTCGCCCTGGTCGTTGCGGCCGTCCCAGGTCACCGTGTCGCCGGAGGCCGAGCCGTACTGGATGACCAGCCCCTGGCCGGGCAGGCCCGAGGCCGCGAAGGACTGGCTGGACACCGAAAGCTGGGCCCCCGACCGGGGGTCGTCGGCCTGGCCGCTGAAGTGGCGCACCAGTTCCCCGGCGCTGTTGTAGATCTCGACCTGCACGTCCGCAGGCTCGCGGATGACCGTCACCTGGCAGGTGAAGGTCGTGACCTGTCCGAAGGGGTCGCGGCTGGTCAGCACCAGGGTGTAGGTGCCGCTGGCCACCCACTGGCCGGCCGAGTCGGCGCCGTTCCATCCCAGGGCCACCTGGGGTCCCAGCACGACCACCCGGCCTTCGCCGCCGGCGTCGGGCACGAAGCCGGCCTGGAGGCTGCCCAGGCCGGTGGGCTGCTGGTAGAGGGCCTGGCCGTCGGCCGCGTGGTCGACCAGCTCGCCGGCGCTGTTGTACACGTCCAGGTCCACCAGGAAGGGCGGACGGGGCGTGGGGCTGGGCGAAGGGGTGAAGGTGGGGCTGGCCGTGGGCGAGGCGGTGAAGCTGGGCGTGGTGGTCGGCGTGGAGGTGTCCGTGGGGCTGGCCGTGGACGTGGCCGAACGCGTGGAGCTGGGCGTGGCCGTGGCGCTGGCCGTGAAGCTGGCGGTCGCCGAAGGCGTGGCCGAGGCCGTGGAACTGGGGCTGAAGCTGGCCGAGGGCGTGGCCGTCCGCGTGGCCGAGGGGCTGGCGGTCAGGGTGAGGCTGGGCGTGAAGGTGGGGGTGGAGGAGAAGCTGGGGCTGGGGCTGGCCGTCTGCGTGGCCGAAGGCGTGTCGGTCAGGGAGGTGGAGGGCGTGGAAGTGGGCGAGGCGGTGGCCGTGTCGGTGACCGTGGAGCTGGGCGTGGAGGAAGGGGTGGAGGAGAAGCTGGGGCTGGGGCTGGCCGTCAACGTGGCCGAGGACGTGCCG
>JAJYGY010000105.1 GCA_021790555.1 bacterium | reverse complement strand
TTTTCGGGCTTTTTCGCCGTATCTGGTTTAGAATGGCGGTTGTTCCGGCTTTTCCCATGGGGTGGGTTTCATGACCCGGCTTTCATCCAAAATCACGCGGCTGCTGGTGGCGCTGGCCCTGCTGTTTCCGGGCCTGAGCCTGTCGGCCCGTTGCGGCATGGCCCACTGCTCCATGGGCCCGGGCCAGAGGCTGCGCTGCGTGGTTTCGGGCATCGAGGGCCTGCGCGCCGCCCAGGCCTCCGGCCATGCCGCGCTGAGCCCGCTGTGCGGCGGCTGTGGAAGCCTGGTGTTGAGCCAGGCGGCCCAGGCCGTGGGCGCCCCTTCGACCTCGTTGAGGCCGGCCGCGCCGGCCTATTCCCCCCTGGTGGCGGACGCGGTCCCGTCCGCGCCTCTTGAAGTTCCCGGTTCGCGCTTCCTTTCGCGCGCCGGCCCCCCCAGCCCTGGCGCCCGCCAGGCCCAGCTTGCCGTACCCACCCAGAACGCGCCTCCAGTCTTAGGCTAAGAACCGAATCCCAGCGGTCCCGTCTCGCGCGAGCGATCCAGGACATTTCCCCTCTTTGACGGGGAAGCTGGGATTTTTCTTTTGCCAGACTGGAGCGTGCCATGAAGCATCCCCACATCCCCTTTCTCTTCCTCGTCCCCTTCCTGTTTTCAGGTCCCGCCTTTGCCCGGGGGGGTCCCGGCGCCGTTCTGGAGCTGGACTGGGTGCGGGCCCAGGTGGCCCGGAACAATCCGGACGTGAAGGCGGCCCGGGCACTGGTCCGGGCCGCCGGCGACGAGGCCAAGGCCAGCCTTTCCTGGCCCGACCCCCAGCTGGGGGTGGAATACTGGCAGGTCCCCCGGCCCGGCCTGGACCTTGGCCAGGCCGTCCAGAAGCAGCTGGACTTCTCTCAAACCATCCCGTTTCCGGCCAAGACCTGGCTCGCCCACCAGGCCGCCTCCCAGGGCGCCCGCGAAGCCCGGGCCAGGGCGGGGCAGGTGCTGCAGCAGCGCCTTCTGGAGGCCGGCCAGGCCTACTGGGACCTGTACGGCGCCTGCGCCTCGCTGCGGGCGGTGTCGCGCACCCTGGAGGTGCTGGGAAGGCTGGTGTCCATCTCGGACGCGCGCAACCGCTTCGGCCGGGTGGACCGCATGGGCCAGCTGATGGACCCCATGGCACGCATGCAGGGCGCCGAACTGGAGAACCGCATGGAAGGCCTCCGGCACGAGCGCCTGCTGGCCCTGCGGGAACTGGACCAGCTCATGGCCAGGGACCCGGGCCAGGCCCTTCCCGACCCGCCCCTGGACCCGCCCCCGCCGCGGGCGCCGGCCACGGACCGGCAGGCCCTGGAAAGGGCCCTGGCCGGCCGGGCCGAGGTTCGGGTGGCCCAAAGCGGGCTGGCGCGCCTGCGCTCCGAAAGGAGCCTGGCCCGGGCCGGCTGGTGGCCCGACCTGATGCTGCAGTACAGCGCCGTGGACATGGCCGGCATGCCCGTGGGCATGGCCATGGCCAAGGTGAACCTGCCCTTCGTCTGGTTCTGGCGGCAGGGAAGCGAGGAGGCGGCGGCGGACAGGCGGGAACAGGCCTCCCAGCGCGACCTTGAAAGCGCGCGCGACCAGACCCGCCGCATGGTGCTGGACGAGGAGTCGGCCTTCCAGTCCGAACTGGCCCAGCTGGAAAGGGTCCGACGCGAGATCATCCCCGAGGCCGCCCGGGCCCGGTCCCTGGGCGTGGAAGGCTACCGCCTGGGCGGGGTGGGGGTGAGCGACGCGCTCAACGCCGTGCTGGCGGACCTGGCGGCCAGGCTGCAGGCCGTCGGGCTGACGGCCCAGCTGGGAAGGTCCAGGGCCGTGCTGGAGAGGCTGATGGGGAACGCCGGGAGGGATGACCAATGACGGACGCGCGCTTTTCTTGGAGAAAAGTCATGACACGCAAAAAGAGGAATTTTCGTTTTTCCGCCGTCACCCTGGCCCTGGCCCTGATGGCCGCCGCCGGATTCGGCCTGGCGGGCATCCACCGCGCCCGGGCGGCCGAGGCGGCGGCGGGTGAAGTGGTGAAGTACCAGTGCCCCATGCACCCCCAGGTGGTCATGGACAAGCCGGGCAAATGCCCCCTCTGCGGGATGACCCTCAGGAAGATCCTGGTCCCGGCCGGACAGGGTTCCCCGGCACGGGCCGGCGCCGCGAAGGCCCCCGCCGGGCCCGCCGGGAAGGTGGTGGTGGGCTACCGCGACCCCATGGACCCGAGGATCGTGTCGAAGACCTTCAAGAAGGATTCCATGGGCATGCCGTACATCCCGATCTATGCCAGCGGTGCGGGCCAGGGGGAATCGGCGGGGCCGGCGGTGTCCGGCCTGGCGGGGTTTTCGCTGGATGAACGCCAGCAGCAGCTGATCGGCGTGCGCTGGGGCAGGGCGGGGGTGAAGGAACTGGAGAAGACCGTGCGGATGGGCGCCCGGGTCGGCCGGGGGGGGCGGATTCTCGGCGAATTGCTGGAAATCGACGCCGGCACCCTGAAGCCCGGCTTCCAGGCCGAGGTGAAGGGGCCCTGGGGCGCCCCGGTGGAGGCCAGGGTGACGAGCGTCGGGCACAGCCTGGACGGCATCACCCGCGCCTTTGGGGTGGTTCTGGCGCCGAAAACCCGCCCGGCATGGATGGAGCCAGGGGTGTTCTGCGAGGCGGACGCGCAAGTGCCCCTGGGACGCCGCCTGGTGGTGCCCCAGGACGCGGTGTTGGACACCGGGGAGCGTCAGGTGGTCTTCGTGGTCCAAGGGAAGGGCTATTTTCAGCCGCGGCAGGTGCGGACCGGCGTTTCCGGGGACAACGACGTGGAAATATTGAGCGGGGTGAAGGCCGGCGAGGACGTGGTGACGTCGGCCAACTTCCTGATCGATTCGGAATCCCAGTTCCAGGAAGCGCTCCAAAGGTTCTGACGCCCGGATCCCGGACGGCCTTGACCGGGTTGCGCGCACCCCGTTTGTCCGGGCCGGAAACCCCTTGAGGTGACATCATGATCGACAAAATCATCGCCTGGTGCGGGGAGCACCGCGGGATGACGTTCGGCGCGGTGGCCATCCTGGCCGCCTGGGCCTGGTGGTGCCTGGGCCGCACGCACCTGGACGCCATCCCGGACCTTTCCGACACCCAGGTCATCATCTACTCCAAATGGAACCAGGCCCCGGACCTGATGGAGGACCAGGTCACCTATCCCATCATCCGGGCTTTGTTGGGCGCTCCGAAGGTGAAGGCCATCCGGGGTTTCTCGGACTATGGCTTTTCCTACGTCTATGTCATTTTCCAGGACGGAACGGACCTGTACTGGGCCCGCAGCCGGGTTCTGGAATACCTTTCCAAGGTCCTTTCCGAATTGCCGCCGGGAGTGCAAACCGAGATCGGTCCGGATGCCACCAGCGTGGGATGGGTCTACGAGTATGCCCTGATGGACAGGAACGGGAACCACACTCTGGACCTGGGCCAGCTGCGCGCGCTGCAGGACTGGCACCTGCGTTATGACCTGGAAGCCGTGCCCGGAGTGGCCGAAGTGGCCACGGTGGGAGGTTTCACGCGCCAGGTGCAGGTGGTGGTGGACCCGGCCAAGCTTCAAGCCGATGGGGTGTCCATTTTGCAGGTGGCCAAAGCCGTCCAGGACGCCAATGTGGAGACCGGGGCGCGGGTGGTGGAGTTCTCAGGCACGGAATTCATGGTGCGGGGCCGGGGCTATGCCACCACGCCCCGGCAGTACGGCGAAGCGGTGGTGAAGTGGGACCCCACCACCGGCACGGCCTTGCGGGTGAAGGACGTGGCGGAAGTCTCCTGGGGGCCGGACATGCGCCGTGGAGCGGCGGACTTGAACGGCATGGGAGAGGCCGTGGGAGGGGTGGTGGTGATGCGCCAGGGCGCCGACGTGCCCACGGTGATCGCCGGAGTGAAGGCCAAGTTGGACCAGATCCGCAAGAGCCTGCCGCCCGGGGTGGAAATCGTGCCGGTCTACGACCGGTCCAAACTGATC
This sequence comes from bacterium, assembly GCA_021790555.1. Classification (GTDB taxonomy): domain Bacteria; phylum Oederibacteriota; class JAJYGY01; order JAJYGY01; family JAJYGY01; genus JAJYGY01. The sequence goes on along the minus strand of JAJYGY010000105.1, from coordinate 2,728 downwards.
GAAAGGGCCATGGACACGGTGAGGCACGAGCTTAAGCTTCAGCTGATCGTCGTCAGCCTGGTGATCATCCTGTTCCTGTGGCATTTCCCCAGCTCCCTGGGTCCGATCCTGAGCCTGCCGGTGTGCGTGCTTCTGGCCTTCATCCCCATGTATTACCTGGGCGTATCGGCCAACATCATGTCCATGGCCGGCATCGCCGTGGCCATCGGCGCCATGGTCGACGCCTCGGTGGTGATGGTGGAGAACAGCCACAAGCACCTGGAACCATGGGCCTCGGGCCGGGCCAAGGGCGACTTCAAGCCGGCCCTGATCCAGGCCGTGCAGGAGGTGGCGCGTCCGGCCTTCTTCTCGCTTCTCGTCATTGCCATGGCCTTTTTGCCGGTCTTCAGCCTGCAGGGGCAGGAAGGCCGCATGTTCAAGCCCATGGCCTACACCAACAACCTTTCCATGGTGCTCGCGGCGCTGGCGGCCGTCACCCTGGTGCCCGCGCTCCTGCTGACCGTCATCCGCCTGAAGGAATACCGCTTCCGGCCGGCCTGGCTTTGCCGCCTGGCCAACAGGGTGCTGGTGGGCCGCATCCACCGGGAGGAGGAACATCCGGTCAGCCGCGCGCTTCAGGGCCTGTACCACCCGGTGGCGGACTGGGTGCTGCGGAATCCCCGCAAGACCATCCTGGCGGCCCTGCTGGCCCTGGCGGCCACCGTGCCGGTCTATTTCCGGCTGGGATCGGAGTTCGTGCCGGAGCTGGATGAAGGCACCCTGTTGTACATGCCCACGGGGCTTCCCGGCATGTCCATCGGCCAGGCCAAGGCCTTGCTTCGGACCCAGGACAAGCTCATCAAGCAATTTCCGGAGGTCGACACGGTCTTCGGCAAGGCCGGCCGGGCGGACACGCCCACGGACGTGGCGCCGCTGGCCATGTTTGAAACCACCATCACCCTGAAGCCCAGGGAGGAATGGCCGGGGAAGAAACGCTGGTATTCCGGCTGGATGCCGGGCTGGTTGAAGCCGGCCTTCCGGTGGGCCTGGCCCGACCGCATGAGCACCCAGGAACTCATCGACAAGATGGACGCCAAGCTCAAGTTCGCCGGCATGCCCAACGTGTGGGTCATGCCCATCAAGAACCGCATCGACATGCTCTCCACCGGCATCCGGACGCCCGTGGGCATCAAGATCCTGGGGCCGGACCTGAACGTGCTCCAGAAGATCGGCGAGCGGCTGGAGAGCCTGCTCAGCCGGATTCCGGGCACGCTCAGCGTGGTGGCCGAGCGCACGGGAGGAGGCCACTACCTGGACGTGGCCTGGGACCGTGCCAGGCTGGCCCACTTCGGGATCAGCATGGCCCAGGCCCAGAAGACCCTGGACCTGGCCGTGGGCGGAGAGAACGTCACCAACGTGATCCGGGGGATCGAGCGTTTTCCGGTCAACGTGCGCTATCCCCGGGAGCTTCGCCAGAACGTTTCGCAGATACGGCATGTCCTGGTGGCCACGCCGGAGGGATCCCTGGTGGCTCTGGGCGAACTCGCGGACGTTCATTTCGCGCAGGGGCCTCCCATGATCCGCAACGACAACGGCCAGCCGGCCAATTACGTCACCATCGACTTCGAGGGCAGGGACCTCGGGGGCTACGTCAAGGAGGCCCAGAAGCTGGTGGCCGCGAAGTTGAAGCTGCCGACCGGGTACACGCTGGAATGGAGCGGCCAATACGAGAACATGAAGGAGGCCAACCGGCGCCTGGAAATGATCCTGCCCCTGACGCTGGCCCTGATTTTCGTGCTTCTCTACCTCAACACGAATTCCGTGGCCAAGACCCTGGTGGTGCTGATGGCGGTGCCTTTCTCCCTGATCGGAGCCATCTGGCTGCTGTGGGCCCTGCATTACAACCTCTCCGTGGCCGTGGCCGTGGGCATGATCGCCCTGGCCGGCCTGGACGCGGAAACCGGGGTCTTCATGCTGCTCTACCTGGACCTGGCCTACGACGCGGCCGTCAAGGCGAAGCGGATGAAGACCCCGGAGAACCTCAAGGAGGCCATCATGCAGGGGGCGGTGAAGCGGGTGAGGCCCAAGGTGATGACCGTGGCCTGCGCCTTCATCGGCCTGCTGCCCGTGCTGTTCTCCAACGGGACCGGGGCCGAGGTGATGCGGCGCATCGCCGCGCCCATGCTGGGAGGGCTGTTCTCCTCCTTCGCTTTGGAATTGATCGTCTACCCGGCGGTGTATTACCTTTGGAAGCGGCCTTCGCCGGGGCACCCGCTTCCAAAATCCCCGGCCCCCGGGATTCCGTAGTTCCAGGGGGCCCGGAAAGGAGGTGGGTTTCGGGCCAGGGAGAATCCGGCCGCGCGGCCGGATGGAGGATCCCGTTCATTTTCCATTCAAAGGAGAGGGCATGAAAAAGCAGATGCTGGCCGGCCTGTTGGCGCTGGGAATGGTGGGTTGCGTGTCGCTGTCGCGCGCGGATTCGGACATGAAAGGCATGGACATGAAGGGGATGGACATGGCGTCCAAGGGGGGCCAGAAGGTGACCCTGGAGGGCGAGGTGCTGGACATGGACTGCTTCATGAACGAGGGGGCCCACGGCAAGGACCACCAGAGCTGCGCCGTCCACTGCCTGAACATGGGCGCGCCGGTGGGACTGCTGACCAAGGACCAGAAGGTCTATTTCCTGACGGCCAACGAGGACAAGGGCATGTTCAAGTACTACCAGCAGGTGCGCAAGATGGGAGGGGAC
>JAJYGY010000197.1 GCA_021790555.1 bacterium | reverse complement strand
TGGTGAAGGTGGGGCTGATGGTGAAGGTCGGGCTGATGGTGGGCGACACGGTGAAGGTGGGGGAGACGGTGAAGCTGGGCGAAGGCGTGGGCGTGTCCGTGGGCGTGGAGGCTCCCAGGGGCAGGAAGCGCCACAGGGTGAGCGAATAGGGGGGGAAGGTGTGGCTGAACGACGCGGCCACCGAGGCCGTGGCGGTGGTGGGCGCCAGGTCCGGGTCGGCGTGGTAAGGGGTGGCCGAGGTGACCCAGGCGTAGTTGGAGGAATCGAAGGTCCACTGCCGGGCCGCGGACTGGGGGCTGAAGCCGGCCAGGCTGACGGAGGCGGAGTAGGAATTGGAGGGGTCCTTGTTGACGACCATGAGGGAGAGGCTCCCGTCCGGCCGCAGGTCGGCGTAGGGCACCAGCAGGGACTGGTCGCTGGACGCCGAAACCAGGCTGTTGGCCGAACCGTCCCCGGCCCTGGCCCAGTCCGCGGCCATCATCTGCATGGCCCAGTAGGTGGCGTGGGCCTGGTACTGGTAGGCCCCGCTGGAGGCGTTGAGGTAGCCCAGGTCCCCGCCGGTCAGGCTGGTCTGGTCGCTGCCCCCGTTGAGGGTGTCCCACAGGTTGGCGAAGCCGCGCGCCCCGAAGTCGGTGATGAAATGCCCCAGGGCGTCGGCCACCCACAGGCCGTTGCCCAGCTGCACCTGGAAGTTGTTGTCGCCCGGGTCCACGTTGTATTCCGACATGATGACCGGCACGGCCGAAGGGTCGGCCACGCCGGCCGAGGAGAGCCAGGAATCCAGCTTGGCCGGGTAGGCGTCCAGGGTGGAGGTGCTGGCCAGGGCCTGGGCCGGCGTGTAGCTCCAGTTGGGATACCAGTGGAAGTCGACGGCGTCCAGGTCGCCGATCTTGCCCTTGGCGGCCAGGCCCGAGATGAAGTCCTCCACCATCGAATGGCCGTCGTACATGTTGGAGAGGTCGCCGAAGCCGCCGGCCACCGGCCCGGTGATGGTGATGGACGGGTCGGCCGCCTTCATGGCGTCGTAGTACTCGATGTAGCGCCGCACGTAGTCCTGCGCCGGCATGGGGCCGCCGGTCTCCCAGGTGCCGTCCATCTCGTTGCCGATCTGCCAGTAGCGGATGCCGTAGCCCTTCACCTGGTTGGCGTAGGTGACCCAGGCGGCCGCCTCGGCCGGGGTGCCGGTGCCGAAATTGACGGTGATGAGGGGCTCGGCGGTGGGCGTGAAGGAGCGGGCGTAGGCCATGAAGGACTCGAAATCCGTGCTCCAGGGAGGGTTGGTGGCGTAGTTCAGCGAGCTGGCCGGGTCGGTGCTGGAGACCTCCACCTGGGTCTGGCTGGACGAGCTGTTGGTGTTGGAGGAGACCTGGGAAGAGCCGTGGAAGAGCGTCGCCTGGGCGATGGAATAGGCGCCCCCCGCCCCGGCCGAGCTGGCGGTCATCAGCACGCGGAAGTACTGGGCGGTCACGGCGTTGAAGCTGACGGTCTGGGTCCCGCCCGTGCCGCCGACGGTTCCGGCCGAGGTGGTCGTCCAGTTGCTTTCGGCCAGCCCGCTCTGCAGGGGGGGCGGCCAGCCCGTGCTGTTCCAGTACTGCACCTGGAAGGAGCTGGCGTAGGGGCTTCCCCAGACCAGGGTGATGGAGTCCACGGTGGACGACGAGGCCAGGTCCAGCTCGGCCCATTGGTGGTCCGGAAAATCGGTGTCCGTGTTGGAAAGCCAGGCCGTGCCGGTCTGGCCGTCGGTGATGTGCGAGGCGTTGCCGTACGTGGACGTCGTGCCCCGCCAGGTCTCCACGTCGTCGAAGCCCGGGGTGTAGCTGGAGGAGCTGGGCACCCAGTATCCGCTGGCGTTGAAGGAACCGGTGCCGTTCCAGTGGTAGTCGTCCGAGGAGGAACCCCCGGGAAAGCGCAGGAAAAAGTTGCCGGCCGCCTGCACCTGGGCCTGCACGCCCTGGTTGCTGGTGTCGCTGATCCAGAAGGCCGTGTTGTTGCCGAAGACCTGGATGGGCACGAACGTGGTGACCAGCGAGGAGGCGTTCACCGACAGGTTGGCCGTCAGGGCCAGGCCCGCGGACGCCGGCGCCAGGAGGGCCAAAAGGACCAGAAAAATGAAACGGTGCTTCATCGTTTAAACCACATGAGCTAAAATCGCTAAAATCCTTGAATTTTATTAAGTTTACCCGTCCCAACCATAAATTTCAACTTTCTCCCAAAAATAAAAAAGGCGGCCTTCGCCGCCTTTTCATATAAAAAACAGGTTGGCCCTGGAAGCCGGTAAGCAGGATTTAAGCAGGCACCCCCCAGAAATACCCCTGGCCGTACTGCACGCCCAGGTTCCGATCTAGGGCCAGGTCCTGCTTGTTCTCCACGCCCTCGGCCAGCACCTCGGCGGAAAGGGCCTTGGAGACCTTGATGAGCTTCTGCACCATCTTCTGCTGCTCGGCCGAGCGCGAGATGCCCTTCACCAGGGCCCGGTCCACCTTGATGACGTCCGGCTCCAGCAGGAAGAGGTTCTCCAGGGCGCTGCGGCCGCATCCCACCCCGTCCAGGCCCACCAGCACGCCGGCCTGCTTGAGGGTCCTCACGGGCTCCAATAGGTCCCCGGGCCCACCCAGGATCTGCTGCTCGCTGATCTCCAGGCAGTAGCTGTCCTTGCCCCGGCCCTCCGGGAAGGCCTCCAGCAGTTCCTCGGTGGGCACCTTGGCCAGGGTGCTGGGGAAGACGTTGAGGTGGAAGAGGGACTGTTCGGGCAGCCGCGACGATTCCTGCATGCAGGCGCTGAAGCACTGCCGGTCCACCGTGGTGAGGATGTTGGCCGCCTCGGAAAGGTTGAAGAAGTCCGCCGGGCTCTCGAACCCGGCCACCGCCAGGCGGCTGAGCAGCTCGAAGCCGACGCGCTGGCCGTCGCGAAGCCGGCAGATGGGCTGCTTCACCACCCGGAACCGGTCCCCCTCGCACAGGGCCTCCAGCACGCCCGAGAGCATTTCCCCGCCCCGCTCGTCCGCGCCCCGGGTCATCTGGGTGCTCACCTGGTTCTTGCCCTGGCGCTTGCTGCGCTCCAGGGCAAGGCGGGCCCGGGCCACCAGCTCCTCCACCGAGAAGCTGCGGGGAAGGATGATTTCCAGCCCCAGGCTGACGGTCATGCGCAGCTGGGCCAGGGGGTAGCCGAAACGCGCGTTGGCGACCTCCAGGCGCACCCGCTCGGCCACGCGCTGCCCCTCCTCCAGCCCGGCCTGCGGCAGCAGCAGCAGGAACTCGTCCCCGCCCACCCGGGCCGCGTAGTCGGATTCCCTCAGCCCGGCCTTCAGCCTCTGCCCCAGTTCCTTCAGCAGGGCGTCGCCCATGGTGTGGCCCCAGCGGTCGTTGACCCGCTTGAAGTCGTCCACGTCCAGCATCATCACGGCGTATTCCATGGGCGCGCGCCGGCTGCGCTTGCGCTCCCACAGCAGCATCTCCTGCAGGCCGCGCCGGTTGAGCAGGCCGGTGAGGGGGTCGACGCGCACCTGCTCCTTCAGCTGTTCGTTGGCGCGGCGGTACTTGTCGGTGAGGAAGAACAGCTCCTTGCGGAAGCGGTGCCTTTCCACCGCGTGGCGCAGCACCCGCAGCAGGCGCGGTCCCCGGGCCTCGTCCAGCAGCATGGCCTCCTGGGCGCCGGAACGGATGACGCGGGACATCAGCTTCTCCTCCCGGCTGTCGAACAGGGCCACCACCGGAATCCCCGGGGCGTCGGCCTGGACGCGCAGGGCCAGGTCCACGGCCTGGGGATCGCCTGCCTTCAGGGAAAGCACGATGATGCCGAACTTGGAATCCTGGAGCCGGGCCCGGGCCTGGTCGTATCCCAGGGCCAGGTGCGGGCTGAACTCGGAGGGGCCGGCCGCCTCCATCTCGCGTTGGAATTCCCCCGCGTCCTCTTCCTGGTCCTGGCCGCCGATCCACAAAAGGTTGTTCGCCTCGCTGGTCATGTCCCCCCTCCTTCGCGTCTCCGGGTTGCCGTCCACCCGCACCCAGAGCATACCACGACCGGCAAAGCGGCGGTGTAAGGCTTGTCACAGAACCCGCCGCGACCCCCAAAAAAAGCCGCCCGTCGTGGAAACTGGACGGAATCCGTGACCGGAGCGAAGCCGCCCACCCGAAGGCCATTTCCCATGCCAGCCGTGGGGTGGGCCGGAAAAACCGGCCTGAAAATCGCTTCCAGGGCCCTAATTTACGGTCAGGAAACCTGTCCTTTCCCTGTTCTTAACGGGGCGGGCCTACACTTTGCACCCAAAGGCCCTGCCTGGACGCTTTTTGGAAAGGGCTCTCTCGGAGCGGCGCCATGCGACTCGACACCACGACACGGCCGGAGGACGACGCCCCGGCGGACCCCGGGGAAGACTGGGGCGGGCAAGACGGCGAGGAAGGCCCCCCGGCCGGCGAAGGCACGGCCGGGCGGCTGCTGCGGCAGGTCACGCCCATCGACCCCATGACCCCCTGCGGCCAGGTCTATGATTACCTGGCCGAACTGGCCAAAAAGGAGGGGGCCTCCCCGCATTCCCTGGCCGTGGTGCAGGGCACCCGGCCCATCGGCCTGGTGCACCGCCACTCGCTGGTGGAGCAGTTCTCGCGCCTCTACTTCCGCGACCTCTACGGGCGCCGCCCGGTCACCGAGGTGATGGTGCGCCACCCCCTGGTGGTGGAGCATTCCGTGGGCCTGGACGACCTCAGCGCCATCCTTTCGGCCGGCGAGGACCGCTACCTCTACGACGGTTTCATCATCACCCGCCAGGGCCACTACCTGGGCATGGGCACGGGCCAGGACCTGATGCGCCTGCTCACCGGGCGGCGCCAGCGGCACCTCTACGAGATGGCCTACCACGACACCCTCACCGGCCTGCCCAACCGCCGCCTCTTCTACGACCGCCTGGCCCGCAACCTTTCGCTTTCGGGCCGGCAGCGGCGCGAGTGGGCCCTGCTCTTCATCGACCTGGACCATTTCAAGCTCATCAACGACGAGGTGGGGCACGCCGGGGGCGACCAGCTGCTGGTGGAGGCGGGCCGGCGCATGCGCGCCTGCCTGCGCGAAAGCGACACCCTGGCCCGGCTCAGCGGCGACGAGTTCACCGTCATCCTCGAGGAGATCCGCTGCAAGCCCGACGCGGCCCTGGTGTCGCAGAAGATCCTGGACGCCCTGGCCCTGCCCTTCCCCGTGGGGGGCCGGGAACTCCACGTCAGCGCCAGCATCGGCATCGCCTTCTGGCCCGGCGACGGGGAGAACGCCGACGCGCTGGTCCAGAACGCCGACAAGGCCGCCTATTCCGCCAAGGAGGCCCGCAACAGCTACCGGTTCTACTCCAACTTCATGAACGCCGAGCTGACGCGGCGCCAGTCGCTGGAGAAGGACCTGCGGGAGGCCCTGCGCGAGGGCCATTTCAGCATGCATTACCAGCCCCTGGTGGGGCTGGACGACGGCAAAATCTGCGGCGCCGAGGCCCTGCTGCGCTGGGCCCACCCGAAACGCGGGATGGTGCCGCCCTCGGATTTCATCCCCCTGGCAGAGGAAACCGGGCTGATCGCCCCGCTGGGCGACTGGGCCCTGCGCGCGGCCGCGGCCCAATGCCGGGGCTGGATCGAAAAGGGCCTTTTCCGCGGCCGCATGGCCGTCAACCTCTCGCCGCGCCAGCTGCGCCGGCCCCACGCCGCCCGGACCATCCTGGAGGCCCTGGGCGGGGCCGGCCTGGACCCCGGGAGCCTGGAGCTGGAGATCACCGAAAGCGTGGCCGTCAACCCCAGCGAGGAGGTGCTGGAAAGCATGGCCCTGCTCAGGCGCGAGGGGGTCAGCCTGGCCGTGGACGATTTCGGCACGGGCTATTCGTCCCTGAGCTACCTGACCCGCCTGCCCGTCAACGGGCTGAAGGTGGACCGGGCCTTCATCCACCGCCTGGATTCGGCGCGCGACCGGGCCCTGGTGAGGGCCATCCTGGCCATGGCCGGCAATTTGAACCTGAAGGTGACCGCGGAGGGGGTGGAGACGGGGGAACAGCTGGAATTCCTGCTGGAAAACGGGTGTGAGAAGATGCAGGGATACCTGTTCAGCGCCGGCCTGCCGGCCGAGGGTTTCGAGGCGATGCTGCGACGCGACCCCTGCCTGCCCCTGAACCGCGCCGAGGTGGCCCGGAGGCAGGCGGGGGTGTGGCCGGCCGCGCCGGCTCAAAAATAGTAGCGTCCCCCCAGCCCGCCCTCGAAGCCGAATCCGAAGCCGGGCGCCACCAGGATGGTGGGGGCCAGCTCCAGGAAGAGGTCGAAGGGCTCGGGAAACAGGTAGGTGATGCCGATGACACCGCGCACCCCGGCCGAGGCTCCGCCGCCGAAGGGCCCGCCCGCGTTGGCGCCCAGCACGCCGCCCACGCCGTAATAGACCGGCAGGTTGTCCTCCAGGTCGGTCCGGTCGCTGTGGAACAGCCCGAAGCGGTGCCACAGGTAGTCGGCGTGCAGCAGCACCCCGTCGAAGCCCAGGCCGCCCACCGCGAAATCCACGGCATGGGTCCTGTCCATCCAGTACTTCAGGGACACCCCGGTGGGTTCCCCCACCACGATGCCGGCCGCCAGTTGGCCGGCCTTGTGGGCCGCCTCGAAGGCCCGCGCGGGCCGCGGCATCAGGGCCGTCAGGAGACAACCGGCGGCCAGGGCCGCCTGAAACAACTTCATCCTCATGATACCCTCGCGAAGGCGGGTGAAATCAAAGCCATCTAAAAGTAGTA
>JAJYGY010000156.1 GCA_021790555.1 bacterium | reverse complement strand
CAGAACTCGAACCCCTTGGCGCTTTCGTCGTCGTCGCCCTTCCTGGAAGCCTTGAGCACCATGTTGATCCCCTTGAGGGCCTGGCCGGCGTAGACCAGGAAGGCGTCCTTGGCCGGCTGGACGGCCTGCTCCACCCTGGCCGCCATGCCCTGCTTCAGGTCCGTCTCCAGGTCCCCCCTGTCCTCGGCCAGGTACTTCAGCATGGAACCTTCCGGGGCATGCCCCTTCGTCCTGTCCCTAATCCCGCCCACGTCCACCAGGGTGTCGATGCTGTCCGCCAGGGGCTGCTTCAGGGCGCCCAGGCGCACTCCGCCGTCGCCGGCCTGCTTGCGCGCGGCTTTCCTGGCCCGCGCCGGCGATGCGTCGCCCTGGTCGTCGGCCGAATCCACCGAATGGCCGGCGGCCAGGGCCCTGGGCGGGCGCGCCACCCAGGCGGCGGCCAGCAGGCCTCCCAGACCCAGGGCCAGCACGGTCCCCGAAATGAAATTTTCCTTAGGCATGGTGGTCGCCTCCCTCGTGGAAAATCACTCCCGTCAAAACATCAGCCACAGGATTCCCGCCCTCAACTGAAGCGCTTCAAAATCGCCGTCCAGGGTCGCGTTGGAATAGATGTTCGTGTCGTAGGGCTGCACGCCTTCCTGGTTCCTGTCGAAGGCGAAATGGTAGAGGCCGGACGCGTCCAGGGCGAAATGGCCGCCCAGGTAGCACCTCAGCCCCAGGCCCGCGGCGGCCTGGGGGGAGAAGTTGGAATAGTCCGCGAAAACGCCTCCGCTGTACTTGACCTGCACGCCCTCCAGCCGCAGGGGCAGGTACAGGGCGAAGGGGCCCAGGCCCCGGTGCGCGGGGAGAAACTCCCAGTCGTAGCCCACGGAAAAGTCGAAAGCGTCGAAATGGAGGTCGTTGGAGGAGTTTCCCTGGGGGCCGCCCGGCCCCATGGGGTTTCCGGAATTGTTGGGGTCAAAACTCCCGGAAGTCCCGAAGTAGTCGAAGCCCAGCCTCCACGGCCCCAGCGCCAGGGCCAGCCCCAAGCCCATGGGATCGTCCATTTGCACATTGTATCCGAGGGACTCGACCGCCTGTTGATAGTCCCTCAAGCCCTTCAGGACGGGCAGGATCGAGGCCGAAACCTGGAGGCCGAACCAGGGGCGGTCACCGGACCTCTCCTTCAGCCCGAGCCGCTCCTTGAGGCGCCGGTTCTCCTCCTCCAGCGCCTTCAGTTTCGCGTCCTCGGACGGCTGGGGCCGTGAAGGCGGCCGCGCCGCCGCGTTGGAAGCCTCCGGGCTGGGCGCGGGCGAAGGCCCGGCCTGGACCGGGGTCCGGACCGGCTCCCGCGTCGGCACGGACGTGGGTGGCGGGGTCTGAGTGGAGGTCGCGGTGGCCGAGGGGGTCTCCGTCGGGGTGGAAGTGGGAGCGGGGGTCGGCGTGTCCGGCCTGAACCTCAGGGCCGCCAGGCCCGAGATCTTCAGGATGCCGGCCGGATCGCGGGTGAGCACGTAAAGGTCGCGGCCGCCGCGCACGGCGCATTCGCGGCAGTCCATGAAGCGCAGGGGCTGGTATGGGGCGGGCAGCCGGTACAGGCCGTCCCTGGTGGACACCACCAGGCCGGCGCCCTCCACCCAGGCCAGGTCGTAGACTCCCTGGGGAACCTGAAGCAGGCGCTCCCTGTCGCCGGTCTTCAATCCCAGGCGGACCACGGAATTCCGCAGGCCCAGGTACAGGTATCCGTGCGCCTCCACCGCCGCCAGGATGGGGCTTTTCCAGGTAAGCAGCTTCTCGGCCCTGCCTTTGTCCCCCACCCGGTACACCACCTGGCCGCCCCCGGGATCCGGGCCGTAGGCAAGGCAGCCCTCGTCGAAGCTGGTTCCCAGCTGGAAGCCCGGGCCGGGAAGCCTCATCAGCGGACGCAGGATCCCCTGGTAGGGCCCCTTGGCCTTCAGGCTCCTCACCCCCAGGCCGGCCACCAGGTCGCCCGAAAGCAGCAGCAGCTTCCCGTCGGGCAGGAAGGCCATATCGCTCACGTCCCGCTTCAGCCGGACCAGGGCCAGGGGATCGACCTGGGCCAGCAGGCTGGGGGAGGCCGCCAGCCACAGGGGCCCCTTGGGCGAAAGCGCGAACGAGGCCTGCGCTCCCAAGGCCAGCCCCTTGGCGCGGCCGGGCGGGAGCAGCCAGGCGGCCGAGCCCCCCTGGGGGACCACCAAGGCCGGGGAGGCGGCCCAGGCGGCGGGGCAGGCCATCCAGGCGAGAAGGGCCAGGGCCAGGCGCCTCATTCGCCCCCTCCCTCGCCGGCGCCCAGGGCGGTCTTGAAGTCGTCCCGGGAGCGCTGGCCCATGGTCTGGTTGTACTGGTTGAGGCTGTTTTGGAGCTCGTCATAGCCCCGGCTGGCGGGGTCTGCGTTGCACTGCGCCGCCTGGCCGATCAGGGGGATGCTCTGGGCCGCGTCCTGCTCGGTGGAGAAGATGGCCTTGATGTTTTCGACCCTGTCCTTGCCGATGAGGTCTCCGGCCACGTCCTCGGCCGCCTCCTTCAGCTTGTCCCCGGCCTGGTCGATGACACCCTCCTTCACCTTGTCCCAGAGCCCGGGCTGGCCGGATTCGGCCTGGTCCTGCTCCTGCGCGCCGGCCTGGATGGCGGGGGGCCCGGAAGGAGGGGGTGGAGCCTGGAGGCCCAGGGACGCGCCCTGCTGCTCCTTTTCGCCCACCTCGTTCAGGTCGACCTTGGCGTTGAGGCTGGAGAGCGGCACCGCGTCGCTGCCGTCCAGGGCCTGCCTGGCCAGGACTTCGGCTTCCTGGTCCTGCTTCTGCTGGGCCTGCTTGTATTTCTGGGCGTACTCGTCGTAACAGGACTGGTCGTAATCCAGCCGGGCCTGGGCGGAATCGTCCCCCTGGTTGGCCGCCTGGGCCGCGGCCTCGCCCTGGGAGGCCAGCCGGTCCATCTCGTCGCCGTAGAAGTCGGCCATCATGCCGGCCAGGTTGAAGGCCCGCGAGGCGTTGTCCCAGATGTCGTCGCCCTGGCCACCCTGCTCGGCTTCGCCCGCCAGGGCCATCAGCTGCCGCATGGCCAGCCCCACCCCGGCGCCGGCCGAACTCCCGTCCGGAAAGGTGAAACCGAACTTCTGGGCCACGGCATCCATGGTCATGCCCGGAGGCAGGCCCGCGGGCGAGGCACCGCCGCCCCCGCCACCTCCGGAAACGGCCCCGGTGGTGGGGTCGGCGTTGACGCCCAGGGCCTGCAGCTGGGCCGCGATGGGATAGGCGCCGGCCGCGATCTGCAGGGCCCGCTGCTCCGCGGCCAGGGCGTTGTTCTCCTGGGTCTGGGCGTCGTAGCAGGCCGAATTGCAGCCGTACTGGTTGCAGGTGCAGGCGGCCACGTCCTGCTGTTCCTTGGCCAGGTAGGCGTACTCCTGGGCCAGGATGGCCTGCAACTGCGCGACAATGGAATTGAGCTGGGCTTCGAGGGACTGGATCTGGGACTGGTTGCCGCCCAGGCCCATCTGGCCGCCCGTGACGGCCTGGGCGCCAATATCGATGGGACTGCCGGCCTGCTGTTGGGAAAGGATGCCCGGGATTTCAGAGGAAGTGGGGGGCTGGTCGGCCGGGGAGGCGGAATAGCCGCGCGAGACCACGGCGTTGGGGTTGAGGCCCGCGGCCCCACCCCGGCCCGGTCCCCAGTTCGGAGCGTATTGGACCCTGGGGTGTGAGAACCGCGGCTTGCTCCAGGGGCCTGGAAAACAGCCTCCGCCGGTCCTGTCGAAACGGAAGGCGGCCCGCAGGGGAACCAGGGCCGTGACCGCCAGGGCCGCGCCCAGCCAAATGCCGGCCTTCACCCGCGCTTTCATCCGCGCCCCTCCCAGGTCGCCATCCACCACACCGCGTGAACTAATGCTGCCGCTGGAAAAAAACCGCCGAACTAAACGACAAAATTGAGGTAGGACAAAAATCTGGCGGGGATATTATGCCAACCATAAAAAAAAATACAATGATCTAGATCAAAATTTAATTTTGCTTACCCGGCGGGAAGCACCCAAAAGGCGGGAACTACCAATCCTTGGTGTTGGGCCCCTGGCCGGGCTGGGGCTGTTGCGGCATGCGCATGCCGGTCATCTGCTGGATCATCTGGTCAAAGGGGTCCTGCTGTTGTTGCTGGCGTTCCTTCAGGGGATGGAAGGCCCCTTCGTAGCTTTTCTGATCCTCATTCAGCATGTTCATCATGGCCTGGATCTGGTCATTGCTCAACTGGCTGCCCGCCTGGCCGGCCTGCTGCCGGCCGCCCTTTCCCTGCCCGTCCTTGGCCTGCTGCCCCTTGCCGGCCTTTTCCTGTCCGCGTCCGCCCTTCTGCCCGCCCGCGCCCGGGGCCTGCTGCTTTTGTTTTCCGCCCTGGCCGTCCTTGCTCTGGTTCTGGTTCTGGTTCTGGTTCCGCTTCTGGTCGCGGTCCTGCTTGGGTGAGGACTTCTGCTGCCGCTCGCGCTCCTCGGCCAGCTTCAGGTTGTAGGCCGCGTCCGCGTCGTGGGGGTCGATCTCCAGGGCCCGCTTGTAGGACTGGATGGCCGAATCGAAGTCGCCGCTCTGGAAGAAGGCGTTGCCCGCGTTGTATTCCGGCCAGTCGCTGTGGGGCCTTTTCTGGCCGGCCTCCTGGTAGTCGCGCACGGCCTGCTGGTACTGACCCTGGTTGTACTCCGCGTTGCCGCGGTTGAAGGAATCGCGTCCCGGGTCCAGGCTGAAATCCGCCTTCAGGCAGGCCGGGGCCAGCGCCAGCGCCGCCAGCGCGCCCAGCGAGGCCGCCCTGATGGCCCGGCGCCGGCGCCGGACCCAGGCGACGGCTCCCGCCAGGGCGGCCCACAGGCGGCGCAGGAAGCGCGGGACGCCGCCGGACTTGACCGACAGCAGGGCCTCGGCCAGCAGCAGCAGCAGGGCCGTGAACAGCGGCCCCTGGTACAGCAGGGCGCGCCGGAACTGGGCGGGCTGTTTGCCTTCCCCCTGGCGCAGGCCCTTCAACACGGCCATGATCTTCTCCGCGGCCGCGGGGTCCGAGGCGTTGATGTATTCCCCGCCGCCGGCTTTGGCGATGCGCCTCAGGTTGTCGGCGTCCAGGTGCACCACCACGGGCTCGCCATGGTACATCTTCACCATGGTCCGGCCGAAGAAATCCTGGCCCGTGGGGATGTAGGCCCCCCGGGCCGTGCCCGCCCCCAGGGTGATGACCGGCACGCCCATGGCGGCGGCCCGCCGGGCCTGCTTGACCGCGTTGCGGTCGTTCTGAAGCGTGTCCTCTCCGTCCGTGGCCAGCAGGATGGCCCGGCCCCGCTTGGGGTCGGCCTGGAACTTGTCCAGGCAGGTGGCCAGGGCCAGGCCCAGTCCCGTGCCGCCCAGGGGGACCGAATCGTTGTCCAGCTTGTCCAGGAACAGCCCCGCCGTGTCGTAGTCCGCGGTGAGGGGGCAGGCCACCACCGCGCTTCCGGCGAAGGCCACCAGCCCGACGCGGTCGCCGTCCAGGCCCTGGATGACCTGGTCGAGGTCGTGCTTCACCAGACCCAGGCGGCTGGGCTGGACGTCCGTGGCGTTCATGCTCAGGGACACGTCCACGGCGGCCACCAGGTCGGACCCGGTGATGGAGGTGTCCCCCTCGCGCACCACCGGGCCCAGGGGGCAGGCCAGGGCCTTCCACAGGAACCAGGTGGCCAGGGCCAGCACGGCCAGCTTCAGGAAGGCCCGCGGTCCGGAAAAGTAGGGCCCGAAGCGCCGGGCCAGGGAGGCCTGCGCGGCCCGGGCCTGGGCCCGCCACTGCAGGCCGGCCAGCAGGGCCGCCAGGCCCAGCAGGGTCCAGGGCGCCCACAGCCACGTCCAGAATTGGGGATATCCGTAATCCATCTCGGCTCCGGGCTCCTAAACCACGTTCCTGATCCTCAGCCTCAGCAGCGCCTCGGCCCCCAGGCACAGGGCCCCCAGGACCAGGAAGGGAAAATAGTAGTCCGTGGCGTCCTGGTGCTGGCGCACGTTGACGTCGTGCTTGGTGAGGTCGGCGATGCGCGAAAAGATCTGCTCCAGGGCGGACCGGTCCGTGGCCCGGAAATACTCGCCCCCGGTGGCGTCGGCGATGTAGGTCAGGGTGGCCGTGTCCGGTTCCTCGAAATGGACCCTCTCCTGCTGCCCCCAGGCGTTCTGGAAATACATGTAGGCCCCGCCCTTGACCCCCATGCCGATGGTGTAGACCCGGATACCGGCCTTGGCCGCCACCTGGGCGGCCATGCGCGGGTCCACGCCGGCGTTGTTGACGCCGTCGGTGGCCAGGATGATGATCTGGTTGCGGCTGGGGTCCTTCACCAGGCGCTGCACCGCGGTGAGCAGCCCGTCGCCCATGGCCGTGCCGTCGATGCTGACGGTCTGCAGGCTGACCTGGTTGATGAAGTACTTGACGATGTCGTGGTCCAGGCTGAGCGGGCACTGCACGAAAGCCTTGCCCGCGAAGACCACCAGGCCGATGCGGTCGCCCTTGTCCTGGTCCACGAAATTCTCCAGCACCTCCTTGGCCGCGGTGACCCGGTTGGGCTTCAGGTCCTGGGCCTGCATCGACCCGGAAAGGTCCAGGCACAGGTAGATGTCCAGGGCCTGGGTGGAGGAGGAAGTGCTTGTGGAGACGATCTGCGGCCTCAGCAGCGCCAGCCACAGCAGCGCCAGCCCGGCCAGGCGCAGCAGCCCGGGAAGCCAGACCAGGCGGCTCCAGGGCGATAGGCCGGCCTTGGGGCCGGGCCGGACCCCG
>JAJYGY010000252.1 GCA_021790555.1 bacterium | reverse complement strand
ACTGCGCGTGATGATCATGTCCCCCCCAAAAAAGGCGCCGGCTCTCCGCCCGCCGGGTCAAGGCCTGTTCGACTGCCGGTACAGCTTCTCCAACACCTCCAGGGCCCTCAGGCCGTCCTCCACGTCCCCCCAGGGCCGGCGCCCCTCGGCCACGGCCAGGGCGAAATCCTCGAACTCCAGCTCCCAGGACCGGTCCGGGCCCGGGAATTCCCAGGCCTCCACCTCGGGAGGGCCCATTTCGGGCTTCATCTTATAATAGGTGAGGCGCTCGGTGCCGTAGCTGCCGCCCAGGCCGTCCACCTGCAGCTTGGCCTGGCGGCCGCAGATTTCCAGGCAGAACAGGTTCTTCCATTCGCTCCAGGTGGCGTGCAGCCAGGCGGCCTGGCCCTGGGGCGTGCGCAGCAGCAGGAAGGCGTTGTCCTCCACGGGCATGTCCCAGTACAGGGTGGGCAGGTAGCCGCTCACCTCGCTGAACTCCCCCAGGAAGACCCTTGCCAGGTCGATCAGGTGCATGCCCTGGTCGATCAGCTCCCCGCCCCCGGAAAGCTCGGGGTCGGCGCGCCATTCCCTGTCGTAGCCGATCCTGCCGCCGTGGCCGTAGCGTCCGCGCACGTACATCATGGGCCCCAGGGCCCCGGTGTCGAAGATCTCCCTGGCCTTCAGCAGGGCCGGGTGGAAGCGGTGGTTGAATCCCACCTTCACCACCAGCCCGCGGCGCGCCGCCAGGTCCGCGGCCGGCCTCAGTTCCCCGGGCCGGCGCCCTCCGGGTTTCTCCACCAGCACGTGCTTGCCCGCCTCCACGGCCTTCAGGGCCAGGGGCCCCAGCTCGCGGTGCAGGGTGGCCACCACCACGGCCTGAAGGCCGGGCAGGCCCAGCAGTTCCTCCAGGCTGGAGCAGGCCCGGCAGCCCTCCACCCGTGCCGCCAGGGCGGCCGCCCTGCCCTGGTCCAGGTCGAAGACCCCCGCCAGGCGGTGCCCGCCCAGGTTCGCGGCCCTTTTTTGGCCGATGAAGCCGCAGCCCACGATGCCGACGTTCATGGGAACCTCTTCCCCCTGTCCTCGGGCGTAATGCGCCGCAGGGTGTAGATGTCCGACCCCTCCAGCTCGGCCCGCAGGGCGGCCAGGTCCTTCCAGGGGTCCCAGACCGCGCTGATCAGCCTGCCGGTGATTCCGGCGGGCGCCTCCGCCGCCAGGTACAGGCACAGAGAGGCCCCCAGTTCCGGCGGGGTGCCTCCCTTGGCTTTTTGCTCCAGGGACTTCCGGTAAAAAGCCTCGCCCACCTTCCCGGGCCCGGCCTCGAGCACCTCGTCCAGAAGCCGGGTGTTGAGGGCTCCCGGGGCCACGCAGTTGACCGGGATGCCGAAGGGCTTCAGTTCCAGGGCCAGGGTTTCGCTCAGGCGCACCACGGCGGCCTTGCTGGCGGCGTAGGACGACAGGTTGGGGAGCGGGCTGGTGGCCCCGCCGCCGGAAAGGTTGATGATGCGTCCCCCGCCCCCCCGCTTCAGCGCCGGGAGGAAGGCCCGGCACATGCGCGCCAGCCCGAAGAGGTTGATGTCCACGGCCTGCTTCCATTCCTCCCAGGACCCCTCGGCCAGGGGCCCCTTGGGCCCGTAGACCCCGGCGTTGTTGACCAGGATGTCGACGCCGCCCCAAAGTTCGCCGGCCCTGGCCGCCAGCCGCTCCACGGACGCGTCGCTGGAGACGTCCAGGGGCTCGGCGTGCGCGGCCGGACATTGCGGAAAATCCGCCCGGAGGCGCCCGGCCACGGACCGGGTCAGCTCCAGGTCCCTGGCCCCCAGCAGCAGCTCGGCCCCCTCGCGGGCGAAGGCCCCGGCGATGGCCAGCCCCAGTCCCCGGTTGCCCCCGCTGATGACCGCCCTGCGTCCCTCCAGCTTCATGCCCGCCTCCTTCCAAGCCCCACCCGCAGGTACTCCAGCCCGGCCGGGACCGCCTGGTCGGCCAGCAGGCCGGAAGGGTCCACCACCCGGGGCGCCGGGTTCCTCCCGGCCAGGTCGGAAAGGCGGATCCCCTTCCACTCCGGCGCGGAATTCATCACCACCAGGGCTTCGGCGCCTTCCAGGGCGGTCTGCCAGTCGCGGCTGAGGGCCACCCCCCCGAAGTCCCCGGGCAGGGATTCCACCAGGGGGTCCGCGGCGCTGACCCGGGCGCCCTTCCCCAGCAGCCAGCGGCAGAGTTCCAGGCCTTCGGAGCGGCGCAGGGTGCTGGTGCCGGGCTTGTAGGCCATGCCCAGCACGGCCACGCGGCGGCCCCGGACCGTCCCCAGGGCGCTTTCCAGGGCCTGCCGGGGCCAGCCGCGGTGGCGGGCGTTGGACTCCAGGGCCGAGGCGAAAAGCCCGCCCGGCCCGCCCTCCCGCCGGGCGATGCCGTCGAGGAACACCAGGTCGCGGGCCAGGGTGCCCCCGGCGAAGGCTGACCCGGCGCCCAGGTAGGCCTTGGGCCCGATGCGCGATTCGCTCTTCAGCCCCCGCTCCACCTCCCTGGCGTCGGCCCCGGTCCGCTCGCACAGGCCGGCGATCTCGTTGATGAAGACCACCGAAAGGGCCAGGAAGGCGTTGATGGCGTGCTTGGTCATCTCGGCCGAGGCCGGGCTCATCCACTCCACCCTGCCGGTCACCGGCCTGAAAAGCTCGGCCACCGCCTCCCGGGCGGCGGCGTCCGGCACGCCGGCCACCACGCGGTCCGGGTTGAGGAAGGCTTCCAGGGCCCCGCCCAGCCTCAGGTTTTCGGGGCTGACGCAGACGCGGATGCCGGCGCCGGCGCGGGCCCTGTCCACCTGGGCCTGCAGGGCGGCCGCGCTGCCCACCGGAAGCTGCGACGAAACCATGATCAGGGAGCCGGCTTTCAGGTGGGGAAAGCACTCCCTCACCCGTTCCACCACCCATTCCGTGTCGGCCCGGTCGTCCTCGTCCACGGGCGTGTCGAAGGCCACCCACAGCAGGTCGCCGGAGGCCAGCACGGCGGCGGGATCGCCGCCGAAGGACAGGTTGCCGCGCTTCAGCCCCTCGGCGATCAGGCCGTCCAGGCCCGGCTCGCTCAGGGGCGCCCGCCCCCGCGCGAGGCCTTCCACCACGCCCGGGTCCGGGTCCAGGCCGGTCACCTGGTGCCCGGCACGGGCCATGCAGGCCGCCGTCACGCAGCCCAGGTGCCAGAGGCCCAGCACCACGATCCTCACCGCTTCTCCAGCAGCCAGGGGTTGTCGCGCAGGTATCGCAGGGTCTTCAGGACGCCCTCGCGGATGCTCAGGCTGGGCTTCCAGCCCAGGGCACGGATGCGCGAGGTGTCCAGCAGGATGAAGGGCGAATCGCCGACCCAGCCCCGCTCCCCCCCGGTGTGGAGGATTTCGGGCTTCAGGCCCATGGCCTCGCAGATCCAGCCCACCGAATCGTCGACCTCGCAGGCCTCGTCGGTTCCCAGGTTGAAGGTGTTCAGCCCGCCTTCGGCCCGCGCCAGCGCCGGGAAGATGGCGTCCACGCAGTCCTGCACGTACAGGTAGGATTTGCGCTGGCGTCCGTTTCCCAGCACCTCAAGCCGGGACGGGTCGGCGCGCAGCTTGCGGTGGAAGTCGAAAACGTGGCCGTGGCTGTAGCGCTCCCCCAGGATGGAGACGAAGCGGAAGACGAAGCCGCGCATGCCGAACCCCTCGGCGTAGGCCTGCACCAGGCCTTCCCCGGCCAGCTTGCTGGCCCCGTAGAGCGAGGTCTGCACCGGGAAGGGCGCGTCCTCGGGCGTGGGGTGGACGGCGGGCTCCCCGTAGACCGAGCCCGTGGAGGAGAAGGCGAAGCCCTTCACCCCGGCCCGCCTGGCCGCCTCCAGGGCGTTGAAGGTGGCCAGGGTGTTCTGCTCCAGGTCCCTGCGGGGGTGCTGGAGGCCGAAGCGCACGTCGGCGTTGGCCGCCAGGTGGAAGACGAACTGGCGGCCCCGCATGGCCTCTTCCAGGGCGGCGGGGTCCTGCGTGTCGCCCCGCACCAGGCGGAAGCGGGGGTCGCCCAGCGCGCCGGACAGGAATTCCTCCCTGCCGGTGGACAGATTGTCGAAGCCCACCACGTCGATCCCGGCCTGGAGCAGGCGGTCGCACAGGTGGCTGCCGATGAACCCGGCCGCCCCGGTCACCAGGGCCTTTTCAAAGGGCAGGGGCAGTGTTTCCAAATCCATCCTCCTTGTCAGCGCCTTTTTTGTCCGCCCGCCGGCGCGCCGCGGCCGTATTCCCGCTCCACCAGGTAGAGCGGGCGCTGCTTCACTTCGTCATAGATGCGGCCGATGTACTCGCCCATCAGGCCCAGGCAGAGCAGCTGGATGCCCGAAAAGAAGGTCACCACCACCACCGTGGTGGAAAGGCCGGGCGAAAGGGGCACGTGGACCAGCTTCTGCAGGACGTACCAGGCCCCCAGCAGGAAGCCGAAAAGGGCCATGAACAGCCCGAGCATGGAAGCCAGCTGCAGGGGCCGGCTGGAGAAGCTGACGACGCCGTTGAGCCCGATGCGCAGGGAGCCCAGGTAGCGGTTGTAGTTCCCCCTGCCGTGGAGGCGCTCGTCGCGGTCGTATTCCAGGGTGGCCTGGCGGTAGCCCACGAAGGCCACCAGGCCGCGCAGGAACCCGTGCTGCTCCTTCAGGCGCTTCAACTGGTCCACCACCCTGCGGCTCATCAGGCGGAAGTCGCCCGTGTCCTTGGGGATCTTCAGCTCGGAGACCGATTCGATGAGCCGGTAGCCCACCCGGGAGACCCATTCCTTCACCAGGGTCTCGCCCTTGCGCGAGCGCCGCTTGGCCAGCACCACCTCGTACCCCTCCCTCCACTTCCCCACCATGCGGGGGATGAGCTCGGGAGGGTCCTGCAGGTCCACGTCGATGACCACCACGGCCCCGCCGCGGGCCGCGTGGATGCCCGCCAGGGTGGCGGCCGGCTGGCCGAAGCGGCGGCTGAAGACGATCAGGCGGATGCGCGGGTTCCTGGCGATCTCCCCGGCGATCACCTCCTCCGTGGCGTCCGGGGAAGGGTCCAGGCAGAAGACGATTTCGTAGGGGATGCGGGCCTTGCCCAGGGCGGCTTCGGTCCTCTCCAGGAACGGGCGGATGTTGGACTCTTCCTTGTAAACGGGAACCACCACCGAAAGGAGTTCCTGTCTGGGGGGCATGCGTGCTCCGCGAAGCAAGGGGACGCGAAACCGGGGCGTTCAGGGAAGCCGGGGGTATTTCCAGTAGCCCCACAGCACCCAAAAAAGGCGCAGGTAAGGAACCGCCAGGGCCGGCCAGGCCAGCCGCGCCAGGTCGCGCCAGGAGGTGCGGCGCCGGCGGCACCAGGCGTACAGGGTCATGGCCCAGCCGGCCGCGACCAGGGCAGCGCCTTCAGGAAGATACCAGAAGGCGGCAAGAATGCCAAGGTAATAGGGCCAGTGGAAGGCCGGGATGGCCCTTCCGTCGATCCATTTCAGGTGGCGGCGGTAGAGCCGGGGATAGGTCCGCTCCAGGAAGGCCTCGAAGCGGCCGTCCCGGGCCCAGCGGAAGAAGTGGGCCACGCGGATGGGCTGGACGGGATGCCAGACCCGGGCCCCGGGGATGGTCCCCACCTGGAGGCCGGCCTTCAGGCAGCGGAAGGCGAACTCGGTGTCCTCGCGCACGGGATCGCGGAAGCGGGCGTCGAAGCCGCCCAGGGCCAGGAAGGCCGGGCGCCGGACGAACAGGTTGCAGGTCAGCCAGCGGCCGCCGGTTGGGTTTTCCACCTTCTTGGTGAAGGGCGTCTCCTCGACGCCCCCCTTGGCCAGCACCAGTCCTTCGGCAACCTGCCATTCCGGGCGCAGGCGCATGGCCTCCACCCCGCCGGCCAGCCAGCCCGGCGCGGCCTGGGCGTCCGAATCCAGGAAGGCCAGCAGGGGGGCGCGGGCCCGGCCAGCCCCCAGGTTGCGGGCGGCCGCCGGCCCGGCGTTGGCCTGGCGCAGGAACCGCAGCGCGGCCCCGGGGCGGGAGCGGACCAGGGGCTTGAGGCAGGCTTCCAGGGGTTCGGGGCTGCCGTCGTCCACCAGCAGCACCTCGAAGCGCCGGCCGCGCGGCAGCGCCTGGGCCAGGGCCGAGCGCAGGGCCAGGGCCGTCTCGCCGGGCCTGCCGAAGGCCGGAATGACGACCGAGACGTCGAAACCCGCCCTGTTTCCGCCCCGGCGCGGCCTCAAGCCCGCCTCCCCGGAGGCAGCAGCTTCTCCAGGTCGGCCCGGCTCAGTCCCCCGGAAAGGAAGAGGCCCGCAGCCGCCACGGCCGGGCCCGCCAGCAGGCCGGCCAGGCCCCCGGCCAGGCCGCCCAGGGCCAGCACCACGCCGAAGCCGGCCAGCCCGGGCAGCACGAAGGAGGCGTAGGTCCTGGCCCAGAATCCGGCCGGAAAGCGGTCCGCCAGCACCAGGGCCACGTTGAGGGCGATGACCGCCTCGGTGGCCAGGGTCATCCAGCAGGCCGCCGCCGCGCCGAAGCGCGGGATGAGCAGCCAGTTGCCGGCCAGGTTGACGGCCACGGCCAGGGCCGCGCCCAGGGCGATGTAGCCCTGCCTGCCCGCGGCCAGCACCAGGGAGGTTCCCACGTAGTTGGGGAAGAGCGCCAGGGGCGCCAGGGAAAGCGTCACCAGCAGGGGCCGCGAGGGAAGGTACTGGACGCCCAGCACGCGGATGAGCAGGGGCGCCAGGCCGGCCAGGCCGGCGCAGGCCAGGGCGCCCAGGGCGCCCAGCAGGCGGAAGGCCTTGCCCTGCATCCGCAG